>DHZF01000024.1:0-7620 GCA_002414505.1 Hyphomonas sp. UBA5111
ACCACTTCGCCATTGATCACGACCTCTTCCACACCGCGGAGGTTTGGTAGTTCGAACATCGTGTCGAGCAGAATGCCTTCCATGATCGACCGCAGGCCCCGCGCGCCGGTCTTCCGGGCAATGGCACGTCGTGCAACAGCCGTCAGAGCCTCTGGCGTGAAGTTCAATTCGACACTCTCCATGTCGAAGAGCTTTTGGTACTGTTTCAGCAGAGCGTTCTTCGGCTCAGTGAGGATCTTGATCAGGGCTTCCTCATCGAGGTCTTCGAGTGTCGCAATGACAGGCAGGCGCCCGATGAATTCCGGGATGAGGCCGAAGCGCTGAAGGTCTTCCGGCTCTGTGTTGCGCAGAATTTCTCCCACACCGCGCTCTTCCGATTCCTTGAGTGAAGCACCAAACCCGATCGAAGCCCCCTCGCCCCGCGAGGCGATGATCTTGTCCAGACCGGCAAAGGCGCCGCCACAGATGAACAGGATGTTGGTCGTATCCACTTGCAGGAATTCCTGTTGTGGGTGCTTGCGTCCGCCTTGAGGCGGCACAGCCGCGACCGTACCTTCCATGATCTTGAGAAGCGCCTGCTGCACGCCCTCTCCAGAGACATCACGTGTGATGGAGGGATTGTCGGATTTGCGGGAAATCTTGTCGATTTCGTCGATATAAACGATGCCGCGCTGTGCGCGTTCAACATTGTAATCGGCCGACTGAAGCAGCTTCAGGACGATATTTTCGACATCCTCACCAACATAGCCGGCTTCGGTGAGCGTGGTCGCATCCGCCATGGTGAACGGCACGTCGAGAATGCGGGCCAATGTCTGCGCAAGAAGTGTCTTGCCGCAACCCGTCGGACCGACGAGCAAGATGTTCGACTTGGAAAGCTCGACACCATCCGTTTTCCCGGCATGGGACAGGCGTTTGTAATGGTTGTGAACGGCCACAGAGAGAATACGCTTGGCGTGAACCTGGCCAATGACATAGTCATCCAGCACATCACAGATTTCCTGCGGTGTCGGGACCCCTTCACGAGAGCGGACCATGGAGGTCTTGTTCTCTTCGCGAATGATATCCATGCAAAGTTCAACGCATTCATCACAGATGAACACGGTCGGGCCGGCAATCAGCTTCTTCACTTCATGCTGGCTTTTTCCACAGAACGAACAATAGAGTGTGTTCTTGGAATCGCCTGAGCCATTTTGTTTAGTCATGCCGTCCTCAATGCCGGGTAAGGCTTAATTTCGTCTTTAAGACGTCGTGCTCGGTCTACTATTAAGACAATAGGGTTATCAACCTGCCCTGCAAGAGGCAGGCCGCACTGACAAGGGAGAGGGTCCCTATTTATCATCCTCGGCCGTCCGGCGCTCAAAGACCTTGTCAACAATGCCAAATTCCTTGGCTTCTTCTGCGGTCAGGAACGTGTCCCGATCCAGCTTGCGTTCGATCACATCATATTCCTGCCCAGTATGGCGGACATAGATGTTGTTCAGTCGGCGCTTCAACTCGATGATTTCCTCGGCATGGCGCTCAATATCCGTTGCAACGCCTGAGTATCCACCCGATGGCTGGTGGAGCATGACGCGTGCATTGGGCAGCGCAATCCGCATACCCTTTTCACCGGCAGCCAGAAGCAACGATCCCATGGAGGCAGCCTGGCCGATACATACGGTGGAAATTGGGCAGCGAATGTACTGCATCGTGTCGTAGATCGCGAGGCCGGACGAAACATAGCCGCCCGGGCTGTTGATATACATCGCAATATCTTTCTTCGGGTTTTCCGACTCGAGGAAAAGAAGCTGGGATGTGATCAGCGCCGCCATGCTGTCATCAATGCCGCCGGTCACGAAGATGATCCGCTCTTTCAGCAGGCGCGAGAAAATATCGAAAGCTCGCTCGCCGCGGCTCGTCTGCTCCACGACCATGGGAACAAGGTTGAGCGCTGTCTGGAAAGAAGTCGTCATGAATCGGGCCTTGATGGTTTCTCGAAGGAATCTTTACTGCACAGGAGTGGCAGAGAGACGTATATTTGTCCACGTATCCCTCACTGCAAGAGGTATTCCGCTGTGGAAACAGTTAGCGAAATGGCCACTCAGGGGAACCGCTCGGAAATTCGGCATCAGGATCGCGCATGAAAGCGAGATAATCGGCATGCACGTTTTCAGCCTGCAGGTCGCGCAAGAGCATGTGATAGCCCTGCTCATAATAGACGGTCCGAACCTGCGGCGGCAGAATTCTAGCCGTCCGTTTCATGCCATTCGGCGGGATGACATAATCATTCGCCCCGTAGGAAATCAGTACCGGCAAATCGGCAGGAAGGTTTCCTGCCCTGTCATGAGCCGTCTCCATCAATGAGACCACGCCATACACTTGGTCGATCCTGTTTTCGCGCAGCATCAGCGGGTTGGCCCAGGTTTCCCTGAGCATGTCGATATTATCGCTGGGTTCAATCCGGACGAAGCGGGCTGGGGGCCGGACTATCCATCCAGGATTGGTGTGGGCCGACATCCAGAGGCTCGCGCGGTAAAGCGGATTCATGGCGCCCCAGCCACGCAGGCCGGGCCCGGATGCGATCAGCCGGTCGGCGTCTGGCGGGGTGTCCGATCCAAACGCCGATATTGCCACAGCTGCGCCCATCGAAATGCCCACAACCGTGAGAGTTGCGTTTGGATGCCTTCGGCGCGCAACTGCAACGGCGGTGCGCAAGTCTTCGCGCATCAATTCCTCATCCGGCCAAAGCCCCCTGCCCGGGGACCGCCCAAAGCCTCTCTGGTCATACGCATAGGTCGTTACACCATGGGCCGCCCAATAGGGCGCGGCCATGTGAAACGCGTTCGCGAAATCATTCATGCCGTGCACGCCCACCACGACAAGCTCCGGCTCTTCTTCGCCATCGGCCGGCCATACTGTCAGCCCGAGCTCCGCCCCATCCCCCGTGATGAAAACGTTCCGATCGACCACGAATTGAGGAACGCTGACGTGCGTGCGCGTAAGCGCTCCTGTGGTCACGGGATGCACACATCCTGAGAGCAGGAACACAGCGTAGACCAGGAACAGCCCGGCCAGGGCCCAGGAGCCACGCTGAGCAAGATGGGCAAGGCCCCTTCTTCGATCGAACACTTGTGATTTCGTCAAATCGTGTTTCTCCAAATGAGCATGATGTGATTAATTGCTCACATATACTCTCTTCCAATATCCTCTCGTCTCAGTCAAGCCGGAGCTTCATCGATCAATTTCTTTATTCCTCTGGACAGGTCGCCTCATTTGAACGGAAATTAGAAATCTCATGGAGGAGGCTAGCGCCGTGCAGATATCCCGCATCATTGAGCCCCGAATGCATGATCTCGGAGGCGGTTTCATCGTCCGGCGTGTCTTGCCGTTTCACGCGCATAGATCTGTTGGGCCGTTCGTGTTCTTCGATCATTTTGGCCCTGTGGAATTTGATCCGGGCGCGAGCTTCAATGTGCTTCCGCATCCGCATATCGGCTTATCAACTGTGACGTTCCTGTTCGATGGTGCGATCCGGCATCGGGATTCCCTCGGCACTGATCTGGTAATCGAACCTGGCGCGGTCAATTGGATGACCGCCGGCCGGGGTATTGTCCATTCGGAGCGCACGCCCGACTCGCATCGCAAACATGGCCAGGTCATGCACGGTCTACAGACATGGGTGGCCCTTCCCCGCGATGAGGAAGATTGCGCGCCAGCCTTTATTCACCACCCGGCCGACACCTTACCCGCCTTCAGGGTGGGCGATGTCAGGGTGAAAGTGCTGGCCGGATCCGCCTGGAAGCACACCTCTCCCGTGTCGTTTCCGTGGCCAATCCTGTACGTTGCGCTCGAAACCGACTCCGACGCAGACATCATCCTGCCTGCGGAGATGGCGATTGAGCGCGCCTTGTATGTGGTGACAGGAGGCGCGCAAATCGATGACGCTATGGTGACCGAAGGGCGGATGGCTGTACTTGGGTCCAATACGGATGTGACCGTGAAATTGGCTGCGGGCACCAAGGCAATGATCTGTGGGGGAGCCCCTATGGATTCGCCGCGCAAGATGGATTGGAACTTCGTGTCGAGCGACAGCGCAAAGATTGAGCAGGCCAAGTTCGATTGGACGGCGGCCATGGAAGCTGGGGGATCGGCGAGATTTCCCCTTGTTCCGGGGGATGAGGAAGAGTGGATTCCCATTCCCTCCTGATTTCAGGCACAGAATTCTAGTGACGCCCTTCCTTGCCGATTGGTAAGGCTCGTGTCAGATCATGACCAACCATAGCCTTTGACGGGAAATACAGAATGAAGCGACTACTCATTTCGGCATCTGTCCTGACGTTTGCAGCATGCGGCGCGCAGGAGCCCACCACCGAAACACCGGCAGCACCGGAACCCGAGGCGGCAACTGAGTTGCTGATGCCCCTGCCCGAACAAACCAGCGCAGACATCACGGCCGACGATCTGGCTGTGCGGATCAAGACACTTGCCGATGATACATTTGAGGGGCGTGGCCCAGGCACGCCCGCGGGCGAAGCATCTGCTGACTGGATCGCCGCCGAGATGAGCCGTATCGGCCTGGAGCCTGCCGGCGACAATGGCAGTTTTTTCCAGACTGTGGAGATGGTCAACCAGACTGTGGACACTGACGCGTCATTCTTCCAGCTGACTACGCCCGACGGCACTGAACTGCCAATGACGCCCAAGGAAGACGTGGTCTTCTGGACCAAGCGCCAGAACACGAATGAACTCGCGTTCGATCCAACGGACGTCGTGTTTGTCGGCTATGGCTCTGTCGCGCCGGAATATGACTGGGACGATTATGCCGGTCAGGATTATGCGGGCAAGACGGTCGTCATGCTGGTCAATGACCCAGGGTTTGCCACGGGCGACCCGGAACTCTTCAATGGCAAATCCATGACCTATTACGGTCGTTGGACCTACAAGTACGAGGAAGCCGCCCGCCAGGGCGCTACCGCAGCAATTGTAATCCACGAAACTGAGCCGGCTTCATACGGTTGGGACGTTGTTTCCAATTCCTGGAGCGGCGCACAGTCTGATCTCGTTCGCGCCGATGGGGGCGCAGAGCGCACCATGCTTGAGGGCTGGATCACGCGCGACACGGCAGAAGCCCTGTTTGCCAGCGCAGGACTGGATCTGGAGACTCTGAAGCAGCAGGCAAAGTCCAAGGACTTCCAGCCTGTGGCGCTTGAGGGCGTGAAAGCCAGCGGAAAAATTTCACAGACCATCGACCAGCTTGAGAGCCGCAATGTGGTCGGCCGCCTGCCCGGCAAGACGGCCCCGGATGAATACATGCTGTACACGGCGCACTGGGACCATCTCGGCAAGAAGTCCGAAGAGAAGACCGGCGCACCCGGCGAGGATTTCTATCAGGACCAGATCTTCAATGGCGCAGTTGATAATGCGACCGGCTCTGCTGCTCTGCTCGAAATCGCAGAAGCCATGGCCGCGCAAGAGCTGGAACGCTCCGCCCTCTTCCTGTCGGTGACACTTGAGGAATCCGGCCTGCTCGGATCTGCCTATTACGCAGAAAACCCGCTCGTGCCGCACAATCAGATCGTTGCCGGAATCAACATGGACGGCGCACTGCCAATTGGCCGGACGAAGGACATGGTTGTTGTCGGATATGGTGCCTCTGAACTTGAGGACATGTTGAAGGACGTGCTCGACGAGCAAGGCCGTGTCATCAAGCCGGACGCCAAGCCTGAAGCTGGCTATTTCTATCGCTCCGACCATATCTCCCTCGCCAAGAAAGGCGTGCCGATGCTGTATGCAGATGGCGGTCAGGACAAGGTCGATGGGGGCGTGGCCGCTGGCAAGGCCGCGGCAGCCGTTTACACAGCCGAGCGCTACCACAAGCCGATGGACGAGTATTCCGACGACTGGGATCTCTCCGGGTTCACCGAAGACATCCAGGCCCTCTACGAAGTCGGGCTGAAGATCGCCCAATCGGATGAGTGGCCTACTTGGTACGAGGGCAATGAATTCGAAGCCACACGCAAGAAAAGCCTCGAACAGAACTAATTAATTTGTCCCCGCCTCACCGGCGGGGACTTTTTCTTCACGGGACTGATCTGACAAATGCTTTCCTATCAACATGGGTATCATGCGGGCAATCGAGCGGACGTTCTGAAGCATGCGATCCTCCACTCGGTCTGCCGGCACCTGACGGAACGAAATGACCGTATCCTGTATGTAGAAACACATTCGGGACGCGGCCGGTATGATCTTGAAGGCCCGCAGGCCCGAAAGGGAGACGAGGCCAGCGACGGCATCCTGTCGATGCTGGATGGCCGGGCACCGAAACCGCTGCGCCCATGGGTCGAATTCGTCGAGGAAAGTGGCATCAACAACTATCCCGGTTCACCTGCCCACGCTCAAGCGCTCCTGCCGCCGGATACGCGCTACATTCTGTTTGAGAAGCACCCTGCCGAGCATGAAGCGCTCAGCAAGGCTGTCGGTGATGACGACCGCATCCAGGTGAAGAAGGCTGATGGGTATGCCAGCGCACTGAAACTGTCGCCACGTAGCGGCGAAACGATGGTGTGCCTGGTCGACCCGAGCTACGAGACGAGCCGTGACATTGATGCGCTTGCTCTCTGGACACCCAAGGCGCTCAAACGCTGGCCGAAGGCCGTGCTGATGCTCTGGCTTCCCCTCTTCCGAGACGGCCGGGAAAGTGAGTTCGGTGAATACCTGACCACACTCGGGAATTGCAGGGTCTATGGCGCGCGCTGGCCGGTGGATGCATTGCAGGAAACCGCGCTTGAAGGATCCGCCATGGTTGTCTTCAATGGGCCGAAAGCTGCGGATGCTGAGTGCGCTGCGATTGCTTCGGCCTTACAATTCTGGTGGTCGGACAAGCCGCTGGGAGCGTGAGGGGACATGACGGCCAACCTGCTTCTGATTGGCGGTGGGCATGCTCACGTCACGGCGCTGCGTTGGCTCCAGAAGCACCCCTGCCCGGACGTCTCCATCACTCTGATCAATCCTAGAGCTTATGCTGTCTATAGCGGCATGGTGCCGGGCTTCGTTGCGGGACACTTCAGCCGAAGTGAGGTGGAGATAGATCTGGGCCGACTTTGTACTGACTCAGGTGCGGACATCATCCATGACTCCATCATCGACCTCGATCCAATCCGTAAACGCGCTATGGGGCAGTCTGGAAAAACTTACAGCTATGATCTCGCGTCCGTTGATGTCGGGATCGTGTCTGCGCCTCCGAGCGTGTCCGACAGCAAGATGGATCTGATTGTAAAGCCCATGTCGCCCTTCGTTGAGGCATGGGACCAGGTTTCAGAAAACCTCTCCGGCGGCGTTGCGATTGTGGGCGGCGGTCTCGGGGGCGTGGAACTCGCTTTTGCGGTTCGGCATAGAATGCGGTTCAACGGCCTCCCCGATACGGTTCCGGTGTCACTTGTGGACCAGTCGAAAATACTCTCAGCCAGCAGCCCCTCGCTAAGGCGCGCCTTGCGAAAAAAATTGACCTCCGGGTGTGTAGATATCCTGGAAGATACCGAGGTGCGCGGTCACTATGATGGACGACTGGAACTGGCATCCGGCCAATCCCTGACTGCTCAGTTGGTCCTGTGGACAGCAGGCGGACGCGCCCATGACTGGCTC
>DHZF01000024.1:7687-47200 GCA_002414505.1 Hyphomonas sp. UBA5111
CGACGCGCCCATGACTGGCTCGCCCAGTCCGGGTTGAAGGCGAGAAATGGATTTCCTGTTGTCGCGGCCTCACTGCAATCAATATCCCATCCCGATATTTTCATAGTGGGTGATGCGGCCTCCATTCCAGACAAACACGTCCCCAAAGCGGGTGTCTATGCCGTCCGCCAGGGTCCCGTACTGATGCAGAACATGATTGCAAAATCCCGAGGCGCGCCATTGCAGGACTTCGCTCCGCAGAAAGACTATCTAAAGCTGGTCAGCCTTGGAAAAAGGGCTGCGATTGCTGAAAAATGGGGCCTGACAGTTCAACTGCCCGGCTTGTGGGATCTCAAGACCTGGATCGACCGGTCTTTCGTTCAGGATTGATGGGAAATTGCCCCGGCAGATCGCGCGGCGGCCTCTTCGAGAATAACTCCGGCCGCAATCTCGCTGGCGTCCCGGTCGCCCTCTTTCATGCGCTCCAGCGCTTTTCGTTGACGGTTCAGCTGCGCTGCGAGTTCGTTCGGATTGTCCAACCAGTCTTGCGCCTTGGCTGCGATGTCATGTGCCTTCTGCCGAGTCTGGACAAACTCCGGCACGATCTCCTGATCATCGCTGACAATGTTGAGCAGGGTAATATGCCTCTTGCTGTAAAGCAGGCCGCGGGCGAGCGTCCATGTGATCCAGCCGGTCTTATAGGTAACAATCATTGGCGTGTCCTGCATCGCCAGTTCGGTCGTGACTGTGCCGGAACAGGCAAGCGCAAGGTCTGCTGCCGCCATCGCATCGTAACGAACGCCCGGATCACTGGAAACGATCGCCCAATCGTTGAGAACCGGAAAAGCCTCCGAGAATTGTGACGCCACATTCGAGGCGGGCATGAAAACAATATTGAGGCTCGGATCGTTGGACTTCAGCTTTCTGGCTGCCTCCACCAATTCAGGAGCGACGCGTTTTATTTCACTCGGCCGACTACCCGGCAGCACCAGCAAAATCTTCTCCGTTTCCGGTATATGATGGGTTTGTCGAAAGCGGATCGCATCGCCCTGAACATGGCGGGAAATTGCTGGGTTGCCGATAACCGTCGTCTTCAATCCGAACGGCTCATAGAACGGCACTTCGAGGTCGTGAATGCACAATAGGTGGTCAACCACCGAGGCCAGCGTCTTGGCTCGACCGGGCCGTGTGGCCCAGACTTGTGGGCCGACGAGTTTGACCAGACGAATATCCGGCGCCTTCAGGCGGACCCGCTGGGCTACTCGCAACATGAAGCCCCAGGAATCGACCAGGACAACGACGTCTGGCTTGTCGGCGATGATGGCTTCGGCCGACGCATCCGCGAGCCTGACAACATCTCCGTAGGCTTTCAAGCCTTCAAAGAACCCCAAAATCGACAAGGGGCTGATATCTATTGCGGATTTGATCCCGACAGATGCCAGCTCACTTCCGCCAATTCCGGAGATGTGTACATCCGGCAAGCGTTTGCGGATATCTTCAACCACTTCTCTCGCCATCAGGTCACCGGAAGGTTCAGCAGCAACCATATAGATGCGGGGCGCGGTCACTTCCCGATCTCCGGCTCGAAGCCGTAGATAAAAATTCCGAGGTCTTCGGCCCGCTCAATCATCTTGCGCCGATTGAGCAGCAGCGCGCCGCCGGCTTCCACTGCAAGGCCAGCCAAACCCGCAGCCGCGACTTTCTCTACCGTCGACACGCCGGTCGTCGGCAAATCAATCCGCAATTCCTGGCCCGGCTTCGGGCGCTTAACGAGCACGCCTTTCCGACCGCTGGTAGTGCCGCGTATTTCCTCCGGCAGCGCCGCACAGCGATCCAGCATCGCATCCGTGCCCTCCTGGGCTTCGACAGCCAGGACAAGACCATTGCAGACGACGGCGCCTTGTCCAATATCGAGCGCGCCGGCCGCAGAGACTACGCGGGCAGCATGCTCGATGTCATGCATCTCTTCTTCGGTAGGGTGTTGACCGGCAATGACGCCTTCGGGTGCCAGCAATTGCCTGTGCACCTCATGGCTGCCAAGCACTTTGAAACCCTGCTTTTCAAATTCGTTCACCAAGACCCGGAGGAGTGCATCATCCCCCTTTTTGGCCGCTGACAGGACCTTGGGAAGCAGGGTTACACCCTTCACGTCCAGCTTCAGATTCCCGAAATCAGGCCGTTTGACGATGCCAGCAAAAACCACTTCTTCGCATCCTGCCGATTTGAGTTTCTTCAGAATGCCCCCGACTTCGCCGAGGCCAACCAGATCCCCGGGAAACTTTGCCAGAGCCGGATCGTCAAACCCTTTCAACCGAAGCACATAGGCGCCCTGTCCGGTCTCGACAGCGTTCTCTGCAATAGCGACCGGAAGGTCTCCCAATCCTGCGATGATACCGAGTGGAGCCATAATGTCCTCAGGCGGGTTTGCAGATCGGGCGGTCACCTTCACGGATGAACGTGATGATTTCCATGGCCAACGGATTATCGGCATAATCCTGCGCGGTTTGGTCTAACCGATCCTTGAACAAACCTTCGCCAAGGAAGATTGCCTTGTAGGCCGCTCGAATGTCCCGGATATCGGCTTTGGAAAATCCTCGACGCTTCAGACCCACCATGTTCAGACCGGCCAGTTTGGCGTGATTGCCGACTACGGACCCGAATGGGATGACGTCTTCCACCACGATGGCGCCGCCCCCGATGAACGCATTCCGTCCGATCCGGGAAAATTGATGCACCGCGGCCAGACCGCCAAACCAGACATTGTCCCCTACGCTGATGTGACCGGCCAGGGAGACATTGTTAGCCATGACAACATTGTTGCCGATATGATTGTCATGCGCGATGTGCGCGCCAATCATGACAAAGCAATTGTCCCCAATCGTCGTGAGACCGCCAAATTTCGGCATTCCGGAATGCGCCGTCGTATGTTCGCGGAATACGCACTTCTCCCCCACGACCAACCGGGATTCCGGCGTGGTCTCAAAGCCGATGACTTGGGGCACCCCGCCCAATACTGCGTGCGGGTGTAAGGTGCAGCCTGCACCGAGTTCGGTGTAGCCGGTTATAACGGCATGCGACATGAGAACAGAACCGTCCCCGATCTGCGCGTGCGGACCGACATGGCAGAACGGTCCGATGGTGACGTTCTCTCCGAGAACGGCGCCGTCCTCGACGAATGCGGTGGGATGAATCTGTGTGGACATGAGTTCCCAGCAAGTTGCGGACGGCCGCGCGCCGACTATCCCTTTTTCTTAGGGTTTGCGTTCTTCTGCAACCAAGCGATCTCACGCATCCATTGACGGAGCGGCTTGGCGGGTGTCCCGCCCCAGGTTTCGCCATCCTCGATGTTGCGGAACAGACCGGAGGAAGCGGCAAGCGACACGCCCTCTCCAACCTTCACATGATCGGCAATACCAACGCGTCCGCCCAACATGGAGCCATCGCCAATCTGGACAGATCCCGAAATGCCGCCAAACGCCGCCATGAGCACGGACCGCCCCAACACCACATTGTGCGCGATCTGGCAGAGATTATCGATCCGGGTGCGTTCCCCGAGGATGGTGTCATCAAAGGCGCCGCGATCGATACAGGAATTGGCACCGACCGTGACATGGTCCTGCAGGATTACGCGGCCATAATGCGGGGCATCTTCCGCGCCATTGGGACCAGGCATGACCCCGAAGCCGGCTTCTCCGATGCGGGCGCCCGACAGCAATCTGACATGGTCACCGATCAGGGCGCAGAAGACGCTTGCGCCGGGCCCGATGGAGCAATTGCGGCCAATCTGGACACCCGGGCCGATGACGGCATTTGCACTGATGATCGTTCCAGCGCCGATGACGGCACCGGGCGCGATCACGGCGCCGGGCGCGATTTTTGCGGTCTCGTCAATCGTCGCATCGGGAGAAATTGCGTCCCCACCATGCCAATCCAGCTGTCGCGAACGAAACAATTTGGCCGCGGCCAAGCCATGAACATGGCGCGGGAATTTTGAAACAATATAGGGAAGACCCTCTGGAACATGCGCGATGTTGGCAGTGTTCACGACGAGAGCGGAGATATCCGAGCTGACATCAATGGGAGATTTCCCCTCCCCGTCCAGAAATCCGAGGTCTCCCCGGCGGCCATTCACCGCCGAGGAGATCCCTGTAAGTTCCAGGTCGCCGTCTCCATGGAGATCCGACCCGGTCTGGTTGGCCAGTTCGCCAAGTGAGAGAGCCCCTAAAGGCGCAAAGAAACGGACGTCTACTGGCACGATCGCCTCGAACTATTGAGCAGGCTGGTCAGGAATACGCTTGCGGACAACCGCGAGGGTCGGGGTTGCTGCATCCAGCTTGCTGATCACCAGCGCTGAGACGTCGACCGAATCCACACCGTAGATGATTGCGCTTTTCGACAGAACAATTTGAGCGTTCTTCTCGCGCACGACTTCCAGCAGGACCGGCTCTAGCGCCTTGTTGAAATCAACAAGTGCCTGACGCTCGGTCAGGGAAAACTCGTTCGCAGCTTTCTGGCGAGCCTTGCCGAAATCGCTGGCTTTCTTGTCATAGGCATTCAGTTTGGCAACCAGAGCGGCGTCTGCTGCAATCTGCTCGCGCGTCTTGCCTTGCAGTTCCGTGTTCAGGGTCTTGCCTTCGGTTTCGAGCGACGTCTTGGTCGGCGTCAGCTCATTATTGATCTGGGATTCAATGTTCTGGAGTTTGGTCTGGATATCCTTGCCAGCCTTGCTGTCACGCAGGATCTTCGCTTCGTCGATCGTGACGACGGTCGTGCCTTGTGCAAATGACGCAGGAGCGACAACTGCAACAGCTGCAATCGACACCACCATGGCGAGGAAGAAATTCTTGAGTCGGGACATTCTAGTCTCCTGTCTTTCGGCTTGAAATTTAGAATCTGGTTGAGGTCGAGAACCGGAACGTTTCTGTCCGGTCATAGTCTTCCCGTCTGAGAATTTGGGAGAAGTCGAAACGGATGGGTCCAAACGGGGAATCCCAGAACACGCTGAGACCAGCAGAGGCACGCATCGACGCAGCCGTCTTGGTCAACCGGACTGCCGGCAACCCGGTTGAAGTATCGGTGAAATAGATCGTTGGCCCGACGTCTGGTCCGCGTAGTGAGCCAAGTGCCCCGGCCTCGGCAAACAGCGCGCTCCGGATACCATATTCCTCAGGGAGGAAGTTCGGAAGGCTCAGTTCGAATGTGCTCTGATAGTACACGTTGCCGCCCTGGGAATTCAGGCGACGGGTCTGCACGACTTCGCCCGTCTCCGGATCGACGACACGTACAATCTCTCTTGGTCCGATGCCCGCCACATCAAATCCACGGAACGTGCTGCCACCACGGAAGAAGCGGTTGTTGATCCGAACGCCCTGATTGTCTTCCAGCGGGAAAACATAACCGCCCGAGAGCCGAAGACTTGCAATCACATCACGCCAGATGCCTCGATACAACGTGCCGCTGGACTCCGTGCGAAGGTATTTCACATCGCCGCCGATGCCCGCGAGATCCTGACTGAACCGGAAATCAAAGCCGCGCGACGGCGTGATCGGATCATTCGTGCGATCCCAGAAGAAATTGTACCCGAGGATCGAAGACAGATCGCTACGCTCGGCGCGGCAGATGGGGTCTCTCAGAACATAGTCCCGCGAACATTGGTCCACGACCCGTTGACCTTCACCGGCATCGCCTTCTTCAACCAAACGGTAGCGATCATCCGTCAAATCTGACGGAGTGTCAGCCCCTTCGATCTGGATCCGGTCGGTGATGAAGAAGCCATTCTCATCAATAACGTAACTACGGTCGAGGACGTTCACTTCGTCCGTCTGGAGCCGGTAGCTCAGCCCAAGCTGCATCCGCTCCGTAAGCGGGAAACCGAGGCGGACACCGGCACCAATGGTTTCACTGCTGAAGCCGGAATAGTCTTCATAGTCCTGACGCGTGGCGTACGCATCAATACCGCCGGAGAGGTTGCGGTCGAACAGCCTCGGCTCTGTGAAGCGGAAATCAAGGATCTGCTGGCGGCTAGAGGCCGATACGCGTGCGACAACAGACTGGCCGCGGCCCCTCAAATTGCGCTGCGAGGCACTGACATCCAGCAAATAGGCGTCAACCGACGAGAAGCCGGCCGCAAAGGAAAGTTCGCCTGTCGGCTGTTCCTCTACCTTGATGTCGACAATTGTGCGGTCTGGATCTTCGGAGGGCGTCTCGACTACCTCGACATTCTTGAAATAGCCAAGCGCCCGAACGCGGTTCTTGGAGCGATCCAGCAGAATACGGTTGAAGGCATCACCTTCGGAGATGCGCAATTCGCGGCGGATGACGCGGTCAAGTGTCTGGGTATTGCCGACAATATTAATCCGGTCGATGTAGACACGCGGGCCTTCATCCACAGCGAAGGTGACATCAATCAGGCCCGTCTCGGGATTAACGTCCAGCTGTGGGCGCACATCGACGAAGGCATATCCTGCGATGCCCGCCGCATAGGTCAGAGAGTCGATCGTGTCCTCGATGGAATCGCCACGGAACAGGGAATTCGATTCAATCGGCACGGCGCGGCGCAGCGCCTCAGCGTTCAGCTTCTCAAGCGCGGTTTCAACCTTCACCTCGCCGAAATAGTACTGACGGCCCTCATCCACCGTCATGGTGATGTAGAAGTCTTTCTGGTCCGGGGTCAGTTCGGCCACCGCCGAGGTCACACGGAAATCATAATAGCCGTTGTTCTGATAGAATTGGCGCAACAGATCGCGATCATATTCCAGACGACCCGGATCATAATTGTCGTTCGAGCTGAAGAACCGCCAGAGGCGCGACTGCCGGGTGACAATCTCGCTGCGCAGGCGGGAATCCGAATAGGCCTCGTTGCCGATGAAATTGATTGCCCGCACGCCGGTGACGGGGCCTTCGGTGATTTCGAAGATCAGGTCCACACGGTTCTGTTCGAGCGGCTTGTATTGCGGTTCGACCTTGGCAGCAAACCGGCCTGATTGCCGATATAGTTCCAGAATGCGTTGGACGTCCGATTGGACCCGCGCAGCTGTGAAGATTCCGCGGGGAGCCGCCTGGATGTCTTCCTTCAGCTTGTCGTCCTTCAGGGCGCTGTTGCCCTCGAACACGACGCGATTGATGATCGGGTTCTCGACCACGCGCACGACCAGATTGTCGTCGACACGGTCAATGGACACATCTGCGAACAAATTGGTTGCGAAGAGCGTTTTCAGGGACAGGTCAATCCGGTCAGGATCAAAGGAATCGCCCGGCTCGACGAGAAGGTAGGATTGAACCGTCCGCGCCTCAATCCGCTGGTTGCCTTCGACAAGGATGGACCGGATCGTGCCGCCATAGCGACTGTCTTCCTGTGCATCGGCAGTGCCCATGGGAACAAGCGCGGTGTTCACAGCCAGAACGCTGCTCGCCATCATGGTTGCTGCAAGAAACTTACGCATCGTCGACACACTCTCTGGTTAATTTTGGCGGGCGGTTCAGCCGCCTCTCGCTCCGAACAGGCCGGTCTCGATGATATCACCCCAGGTGATCACCACGACCATTCCCAATAACAGGATCAACCCGAATGTCAGGGCCACCTCCTGCACTTTTTGCGGCATTTCCCTGCCGACGATGGCCTCGTATGCATTAAATACAAGGTGTCCGCCATCCAGAACCGGCAGCGGAAGGAGATTGAAAAACCCAACGCCGACGGAGATCGCAGCGCAAATACTCGCAAGCATCCAGAACAGGAGTTCCAGTTTCTGGCCGGTCGTGGCCTGCTCCTGACTCCAGACCTGGTTAACCGCTCGCCGGGATATATCTCCGATCCCGACGGGTCCGGTCATCGCATGCATGGACATTTTTCCCGTAACGATTCGGGTGAGCATGGTGACCGTTCGATCTATTGTAGCGCCCGTTTCAATCACGCCCTGCCCGACCGCTTCGATTGGATTGTATGTAATGTGCTCTCCATACGAGACGACCCCGATCGACACACCGATGGTCGCCTGGGGCACTCTTTGCCCGAAATCATTTTCGCGGATGACTTCTTCCGGCGTCACGACCAGCGTTTGTTCGGCCTCGCCCCTCTGAACAACGAAATTCATGGGCTCATTAGGATTCAGAATGATCTCGATCAGCACTTCTGACGCATCGCTGACTGTTTTCCCGTTCACCGACAGAATCACATCACCCGCTTGCATGCCGGCCACGGCCGCGGCACCGTCCGGGCTCACATCACCGATGCCGACTTTCATATTGGGTCGGCCATGAACGCCAATAATCAGCGCGAAAATCAGGGTTGAGAGAATGAAGTTTGCAAAAGGTCCAGCCAGGCTGACCAGCGAACGCTGGCCTACGCCTAGCTTGGGGTAGGCCTTGCCAATTGGTCCTTGTTCAATCTTGCCGACATCGCCAGCCAACTGGCTTTCACCAACGAACTTCACGAATCCACCGAGCGGAATCCAGTTCACCCGCCAGCGCGTGCCGTGCTTGTCGGTTCTTTCAAAGATCGGCTTTCCGAAGCCCACGGAAAAGGATTCGACGGCCGCGCCGAACCAGCGGCCAACAATATAATGGCCATACTCATGTACAATGACTACGATGCCCATCATGAAAATCAGGCAAAATAGAAACAATGGTCCCTGGCTGAGAACATCACCCAAAACGTTATCCTCCCGTACGACGCTCGGTCTTCTCTAGAACGTCGCGTGCCGTTTCTCGACTGAAACGGTCCAGAAAAGCAATCTCTTCCAGAGTATCACAGGCGATTCCGTGCATATTTCCTGAAAAATAGCGGTTCAACGTCTCTTCTACGATCCAGCTTATGTCCAGAAATCCGCATTGGCCCGCAATAAATGCAGAAACGGCAAGTTCATTAGCACAATTTAATATCGTCGTGGCCTGAACGCCGTGAGCATATGCCTGCCGAGCCAGACGAATAGCCGGAAACCGGCTTTCGTCCACAGATTCAAAGTCCAAATGTCCCAATTCTGCTAGATTCAGACGGTCCACCGTGGTCGAAATCCTGTCGGGCCAGCCGAGGGCGTAGGAAATCGGGGTCTTCATGTCCGGGGTGCCGAGTTGGGCAATGACAGACCCATCGGTAAAGTGCGCCATGCCGTGAATAATCGACTGGGGATGGATAATTACGTCGATCCGGTCCCCTTCGGCGTCGAACAGGAATCCCGCCTCAATGAATTCGAGCGCCTTGTTCATCAACGTGGCGCTATCGATCGAATTCTTGATCCCCATGCTCCAATTGGGATGCGCCGCAGCCTGCTCCGGGGTCGCTCCCCGCATATCTTCGAGAGAGGCTGTCCGGAACGGACCACCCGACGCCGTGATTGTCAATTTTTCCAGAGAGCGACCATCTCCAAGGCATTGGAAAATAGCCGAATGCTCCGAATCCACAGGCAGAACGTTCACGCCCTTGCGGCGAGCCTCGTCGAGGATCAGCTTGCCGCCGCACACGACACTCTCCTTGTTCGCAATTGCGACGTGATTGCCGGCCCGCACCGCCGCTATTGTCGACTTCAGCCCAGCCGCCCCCACAATGGCCGCCAGCACTCGATCGACTGGACGCGCAGCAGCTTCCTGTATCGCCGCTTCACCCGCCGCAGCTTCGACACCCGTATCCGCCAGACACGCCCGCAATTCAGGTAATTTGGATTCGTCCGCAATGACCGCAATTTCAGCTTTGAATTCGACCGCTTGTGCCGCCAGCGCCTGAGCGTCAGATCCTGCGGCCAGCGCTACAATCTGAAAATCCTCTGAAGTATTGCTGTTCGCATGCCGCATGACATCCAGTGCTGACTGGCCGATCGACCCGGTCGACCCCATAATGCTCACTCGGCGAACACTCATCAGGACAGTCCCAGAGCATTCGACAGGGCTGGAAAGCTCCAAAGCAACAGCGACCCGACAACACCAACTGCACCGAGCCCGTCGACCCGGTCCAGCACGCCGCCATGGCCAGGAAGCAGATTGCTGGAATCCTTGACCTTGAACCGGCGCTTGAGACCACTTTCCATCAGGTCTCCAATCTGCGCCGTGAGAGACAGGCCCATGCCGACAATTACCCACAGCACAACGCTCGCCTGCTGCAGATCTGCTGCCGCGATACCGCAAACACCCGTAAACAGGAGCGCGCCAGTTGCGCCGCTCCACGTTTTGTTGGGGCTCTCTTGCGGCAACAGGCGCGGACCACCCATGCCTCGCCCGACAAAGTACGCCGCTGCATCAGACGCCCAGACGAAGGACATGAAGTAGAGCGCTACCGTGCGACCATCCCAGGGACCTTCCCGCAGGATCCAGAGTCCGGCAGCCATCGCCGTCACATATAACCAGCCCAGCATGGCGGAGGACCGAATGCGTAAGCCGCCCGCGTTTGAAACGAAGGCAAGAGCCAGGCCGAAACATCCAAGAAAAACGTAAAGCCAGGACACTTCCAAAGGTAAGCTGAGGCAAAAGATTGCCGTAGCCCCACTCAGGAGCCACCCGCGCGGATGACCGCTCATGCCTGCCCATTCCCATGCCATGATGCCGCCGAAGAGCGCGCAGGCCACAGCGAGCCACCAGCCGCCGGACCAGACGACAAACAAGCCGGCCGGGATCAGGATGGCTGCCGTCAGAAGGCGCAGACCGAGCTGCGAGAAACGCCGTTCAGGCGGGGTCCAGTCGCCCATTACGCGTCTCCCGTCGAAACAGCGCCAAAGCGGCGCTCCCTGTCGCTGTAGATCGCAACCGCCTTTTCAAGCCAGGCCCGGTCGAAATCCGGCCACAACACGTCGAAGAAGACGAGTTCGCTATAGGCAGCCTGCCACAGCAGGAAATTGCTCAGCCGGTACTCCCCACTGGTCCGAACCAACAGGTCCGGATCGGGCATGTCGGCTGTGTCGAGATAGGAGGCCAGCACCTCTTCGGTGACATCCGAAGGCAGGACTGCCCCGCTTGCGACATCAGCGGATAGCGCCCGTGCGGCACGCGCGATTTCCTCGCGCCCGCCATAGTTGAACGCAATATTGAGGACAAAATCCGAGTTGGAAGCCGTCTCGCGTTCGGCCTTCTCGACCAGCATCGCAATATCGTCCGGGAGGCCTTCGCGGCGACCAATGACGTTGATCTTGACCCCTTCCTTCTTCAACCGGCCGAGATCCTTCTTGATGAAGGTCCGGAGAAGGCCAAACAGCGCATTGACCTCCGCTGCAGGGCGGCGCCAGTTCTCTGTCGAAAAGGAATAAACCGTCAGATATCGAACGCCAATCTCTCCGGCGGCTTCAACAGTCCGGCGCAGGGCTTCGACGCCGCGCTCATGGCCAGCTGCCCGCGGCAAGCCACGGGCTTTCGCCCACCGACCATTCCCATCCATGATGATGGCAATGTGAGCGGGTACGCGAGATGCGCCCGCATGCGTGTCGGACGGCGCAGAGGCGTCGTCAGTCGACATCAGACCTGCATAATCTCCGCTTCTTTGGCTTTCAGTGCGTCATCAACTTTACTTACATAGAGGTCGGTCAATTTCTGGACTTCATCGGAGAGGGAATGATGCCGGTCTTCGCTGATGTCGCCGTCCTTCTCCATCTTCTTGAGAGAATCCATGCCATCGCGGCGAATGTTACGGACCGCAACGCGTGCCGCCTCAGCGTATTTGCCAGCCACTTTCTGAAGTTCGACGCGGCGTTCCTCGTTGAGCGGCGGAATGGGAATCCGCAGGTTCTGGCCATCGGTCACCGGGTTCAGACCCAAGCCGGAATCCCGAATGGCGCGATCGGTCGCGCCAACGACCGTCTTGTCCCAGACGTTCACTGACAGCATGCGGTTGTCCGAAACGGTTACGGAAGCAACCTGGTTCAAAGGCACAGTGGACCCATAGGCCGGCACCATGACGGAATCCAGGAGGTTCACGGATGCCCGGCCCGTCCGCAGGCCGCTGAATTCGGTGGAGAGAGACGCCAGTGCGCCTTCCATCCGGCGCTCAAGATCCTTCTTGTCATAGCTCATGACACTTACGCTCCATGATTGGTAATTGTTGTCGATGTGCCCTTCCCGTGAAGGACCTTGAGGAGAGACCCCTCTTCCTTGAGCGAGAAGACCACGATTGGGATATTGTTGTCGCGCATCAGACTCACTGCTGACGGATCCATCACACGCAAATCCTTGGCCAGCAATTCCTGATAGCCGACCTCGTCATAGCGGGTCGCATTGGCGTCAAGTTTAGGGTCGGCCGTATAGACGCCATCAACCTGCGTGCCTTTCAGCAACGCGTCGCAATTCATCTCGATTGCGCGCAGGGCGGCGCCTGTATCGGTTGTGAAGAATGGGTTGCCGATGCCGGCCGCGAAAATGACGACGCGGCCTTTCTCCATGTGGCGCTGGGCCCGGCGGCGAATATAGGGCTCGCAGATGGATTCCATGCGGATCGCCGACTGGACGCGGGTGGGAACGCCAATACTTTCCAGCACACTTTGCATGGCCAGGGCGTTCATGATCGTCGCCAGCATGCCCATGGAATCCGCCTGGGCGCGCTCCATGCCCTTTGCCGCGCCTGCGACCCCGCGAAAAATGTTGCCACCCCCGATGACAAGGCAGATCTCTGCACCTGTCTCCTGAGCTTGCTTGATGGCGTGAGCAAACGTTTCACAGGTCGGAATATCAATTCCAAACTGTCCGGGGCCCATCAACGCCTCACCAGAGAGCTTCAACAACACCCGCTTATATTTCAATGGGCTGGAGTCGGACTCTTCGCTGTGCATCGTCGGTGTCTCCAGAATTATCGGCCTCATAGGCTCCTAAAAGATTCCCGGCCGCCTGTCATGGGCGACCGGGATGTTCAAAGCCCTTTGCGGGCAGAAAGGCAAGCGCGATCAGCTGCCTTTTGTCATGGAGGCAACTTCGTCCGCGAAGTTGTCTTCTTCTTTCTCGATGCCTTCGCCGAGCTTGAAGTGGACGAAGCCCTTCAGCGTCGCGCCCTGCTCTTCGAGGAACTTGCCGACCGTCTGGTCAGGGTTCATCACGAAAGGCTGCTCTACGAGGACAACTTCCTTGTAGAATTTCTGCATCCGACCAACGATCATCTTTTCGATGACATTGTCAGGCTTGCCGCTTTCGCGGGCTTGCTCTGTCAGAACGCGCTTTTCAGCTTCAACGATGGCCGGGTCGAGTTCGTCCGTCGTGGCAGCCGCTGGCGACGTTGCAGCAATGTGCATGGCAACTTTACGGCCGATCTCTTCGAGGTCACCCGAGCCTTCGAGCGCCACGAGAACGCCAACCTTACCCATGCCAGCGGTCTCAGCATTGTGAATGTACGAGGCGACTTTGCCATCGACGCTCACTTTTGCGCTGCGGCGCAGGGTCATGTTCTCGCCAATCGTGGCGATCAGACGCTTGATCAGGTCGTCTACCGAGCCTTCACCATCCGGTGACGGGGCAGCCGAGAGCGCCTCAACGGAACCATCGGTCTCAAGCGCAGCCTTGGTGATCCCGGCCAGTGCCGCCTGGAACTTTTCGTTCCGGGCAACAAAGTCGGTTTCAGCATTCAGCTCGACAATTGCACCTGTCTTGCCATCGTCAGAAACCTGGACAGACACGAGGCCGTCTGCCGCGGTCCGTCCGGATTTTTTGGCTGCTTTCGAGAGGCCCTTCGCACGCAACCAATCGGTAGCTGCTGCTTCGTCGCCATTGTTTTCGACGAGCGCCTTCTTGGCATCCATCATGCCTGCGCCAGTCTTCTCGCGCAGTGCTTTAACAAGCGCAGCGGTAATCTCAGCCATTGCTGTATTCCTTCAGTTTGGTCTTCAGGTCAGACGCCTGATTTAGGCGCCTGTTGCGTCTTCAGCGGTTTCACCCTCTGCGGCTGCAGCGACATCGGCTTCAGCCATGGCGTCAACATCTTCCAGTTCGCCAAGGTCAACACCCAGGCCAGCCGTGGACTCTGCCAGGCCGTCAAGCACGGCATCCGCAAAGAGGTTGCAGTAGAGGGAAATTGCGCGCGCAGCGTCATCATTGCCCGGGAAACCATAATCGGCGTCTGCCGGATCGCAGTTCGTGTCGAGCACAGCGACGACCGGGATACCCAGCTTGCGGGCTTCCTGAACAGCAATCGCTTCCTTGTTGGTATCGATCACAATCATCGCGGCCGGCAGGCCACCCATGTCGGCGATACCGCCAAGGGACAGCTGCAGCTTGTCACGACGGCGCTCGAGATCGAGCAATTCTTTCTTGGTGAGGCCCTGGGCGCTGTTACCGCTTTCAAACATCGCGTTCAGCTCTTTGAGCTGCTTGATGGAGTTGGACACGGTCGACCAGTTGGTCAGCGTGCCGCCAAGCCAGCGGTGGTTCATGTAGTATTGCGCGCAGCGCTGTGCGGCTTCTGCAATCGGCTCAGCAGCCTGACGCTTTGTACCCACGAACAGGACGCGCCCGCCCTTGGCAACGGTATCGCGCACGAAGACCAGGGCCTGGTGCAGCGAAGGAACGGTCTGGGAAAGGTCCATGATGTGGATTCCCGAACGCTCGCCGTAGATGTACGGCTTCATGCGGGGATTCCAGCGGTGGGTTTGGTGACCGAAGTGAACGCCAGCTTCGAGCAGCTGACGCATGTTGAAGTCAGGTAGGGCCATAGATTGTCTCCATCCGGTTGGCCGTCACGAGTGGAACGTTGAGCCACCATGGCTCGTCGCACCGGATGCACCCGTGAACTGGTTTCTGATGGGGCGGCTTATACAGAAAAAGCCCGTGGCTGCAAGAGTTCTGGAGCGGCTTTTGTCAGGCCGCCTTTAGCGGTTCAACGCGCTCCACGCCGGGGGCTTCTTTTAGTGCTCGCTGGGCGCTGAGACCAATCGTATAGGTCGAAGGCAATTTGAGCGTCACAATCCGCCCGTCTTCCAGGGGCATTTCAATCAGGAGCTCCCCCTTTTCAAGGTCCTGGAGCTTTGCCAGATGCCCGACCACGCCCGCAAGATCGCCCACATACGCCCCAACAGCGAGACGGATCTTCAAAGCCCCCATCGCCTTGGACAGCCGTGCCGCCTCCAGCTTTAGGACGCGCTCGGCATTCAGCTTGATCTCTTCGGCATTCCGCTTGACCCCCACGGTGATGGCGACGGCATTGCCGACCTGAAGCAAGTCATAGTTCTGGGACAAGGTTTCCGGGAAAACCATCATCTCGACCTCTCCGGAAGGATCCGACAGCGTCAGGAAGGCGAACTTGCCGCCATTTCGCGCAGGCTTGTCACTGCGGGCTCGGACAACCCCAATCATTTCGAGGGGCTTGCCGTCAGACGCGCGATCCTGAACCTCCATGGCGAGCGTCACGCGCTCGCGGTCCAGACCTTCCAGCACATCATCCAGCGGATGACCCGAAAAGTAGAAACCGATGGATTTGAATTCCTGATCGAGCTTTTGCTGCCCGTTCCAGGCTTTGACCTTTGGGAGAACCGGTCGAAGCGCGGGCTCAGCCTCGGCGAACAGCCCCCCCTGCCCGCCCTGCCGGTCCTGCGCGGCGCTCAACGCAAGGTTTGCCAGCAAGGGAGCGGATTCGAGTACTTTAGAGCGGTTGGCATCCATGCAATCGAATGCGCCAGCTTTCGACAGGGATTCGAAGGCCTTCTTGTTTACATGCCGCGGGTCAACGCGTTCAGCGAAATCGTAAAGATCGGCAAAGAGGCCGTCTTTCTCGCGAATTTCCACGACATGCTTCATGGCTTCGAGGCCAACGCCCTTGAGCGCTCCCAGCGCATAGACCACGGCGCCATCGCGCACATCAAAATCGGCGGTAGACGCGTTCACATCCGGCGCGAGGACCGGAATCTTGAGACGTTTCGTTTCCTGGAAGAAGGCGGCCAGCTTGTCGGTGTTGCCGATATCGAGGCTCATGGAAGCTGCAAGGAACTCCACCGGGAAGTGCCGCTTGAGATAGCCGGTATGATAGCCGATCAGGGCATAGGCAGCCGCGTGAGACTTGTTGAAGCCATAGCCCGCGAACTTCTCCATCGTATCGAAGATGTCGTTGGCGAGCTTTTCTTCCATGCCCTTCTGCTCGGCTGCGCCTTCCACGAAGCGCTTCCGCTGGGCAATCATCTCCTCGACTTTCTTCTTACCCATGGCCCGGCGAAGAAGGTCAGCTTCTCCGAGGGAGTAGCCAGCGATCTCCTGCGCCATCCGCATGACCTGCTCCTGATACACAGGCACGCCATAGGTCGCTTCGAGGACCGGTTTCAGGTCTGGATGCTGGTAGACAACCGAAGACGGGTCGTCCTTGCCTTGCACATAGACAGGAATGTTCTCCATCGGACCGGGGCGATAGAGCGAGATAATAGCAATGACGTCTTCAAGATTGTGGGGCCGCACCTTCTTGAGCGTGTCCCGCATGCCCGCACCTTCGAGCTGGAACACGCCGAGTGTCTCGCCACTGGCCATCAGGTCATAGGTCGCCTGATCATCAAGGCTCTGCCATTCGGGCCCGACATCTCGCCCATCCCGGCGAATCAATTTCAAAGCGCGATCGATGACGGTGAGCGTCTTCAGGCCGAGGAAGTCAAACTTAACAAGCCCCGCCATCTCAGCATACTTCATGTTGAACTGCGTTGCCGGAAGATCAGCGCGCGGATCATTATATAGGGGTACAAGTTCAACCAGCGGCCGGTCGCCGATCACCACACCCGCTGCGTGCGTACCCGCGTTCCGGTACTTGCCTTCCAGCGACAGCGCGACTTCCAGCAACTCCCCAACGCGTTCATCCGCGTCGATCTCGTCCTGGAATTTCGGTTCGTCGTCGATCGCGTCCTGCAATTTCGGCGGATTGGCCGGATTGAAGGGGATCAGTTTCGCGAGCCGGTCGACCTGGCCGTACGGCATCTGCATGACGCGCCCAACGTCGCGAACCACAGCCTTGGCCTGCAGCGTACCGAAGGTGATGATCATCGCCACCGAATCCGCGCCATACTTGTCACGGACATAGCGGATGACCTCGCCGCGGCGCTCCTGACAGAAGTCGATATCGAAGTCAGGCATCGACACACGTTCCGGGTTCAGGAAGCGTTCGAAGAGCAAGTCAAAGCGAAGTGGATCGAGGTCGGTAATCAGCAAGACCCAAGCAACGAGCGAGCCGGCACCGGACCCCCGCCCAGGACCGACTGGGATGCCATTGTCCTTCGCCCATTTGATGAAGTCCGAAACGATCAGGAAGTATCCGGGAAATCCCATGCGCTCGATGATGGTCAGCTCGTAGTCGAGCCGTTCGAAATAGGTATCGCGTTCGGCATAGAGCTTGTCCGCCGCGCCAAGACGGTACTCCAGCCCTTCAAGGGCCTGTTTGCGCAGTTCCTCGGACTCTGAGCGGCCTTCATTCGAGAAGCTCGGAAGGATCGGTTTGTGCGTTTCGGCTTTCACAGCACAGCGCCGTGCAATTTCAGCCGTGTTGGCAATCGCTTCAGGCAGGTCTGCGAACAGTTCCTGCATTTCGCTGGCGGTTTTCAGGTATTGGGACGCGTCAACGCGCTTGCGATCTTCCTGGCCAAGATACTGGCCGTTCGAGATGCACATCATGGCGTCATGCGCCTTGGCATCGGACGATTTCATGAACCGCGCATCATGTGTGGCTACGAGGGGTAGGCCCAATTCATAGGCCAGATCAATCAGCCCATCTTCGCAAGCATATTCATCATCCGTGCCGTGACGCGTGATCTCGACATAGCACCGGCCTGGATAGGCCGCCGCCAACGTCGAGAGTTCTGTGCGGGCATCTGCGTTGCGCCCTTTCAGCAAATGACGCGCGACTTCACCTTCCGCGCCACCTGTCAGCAGAATGAGCCCGTCAGTATTCTCCAGAAGCAAATCACGGGACAGCTTCGGCACGCCGTCCGCTGCATCCAGATAGGCCCGCGACGACAACAGCATCAGCCGTTTGTAACCGACATCATTCTGCGCATAGAGCGAGATCCGCGTTGGCTCGCTTTTCGGTATGCCGTCAGTCACGTCAAAACAGCAGGCCATGATTGGCTGGATACCGGCGTCCGACAGCGTCAGCGAAATTTCGAGCGCGCCGAACAAATTGTTCCGGTCCGTGATCGCCACTGCTGGCATGCCCTGCTCGATACACCAGGCTTTCAGGCCTTTCGGCGTGATCATGCTTTCGAGCAGCGAATAGCTCGAACGGACAGCAAGGTGGATGAAGGGCGACTCAGTCACGGAAAATCTCCTGTTCACAGGATATAGTGCCGCGCTCAGCCCTGCCAGACCAGACTCCGGCCGCTGCGATCCACAACTTAGTCCGGTAAATAATCGACCAGCTTGCCGTCAGACAGCGTCAGGACGCGGTCCATATGCCGAATCAGGGAGAGATTGTGGGTCGCTACCAATACGGCGGCGCCCTCATCCCGCACCATCTTGATCAGGGTGGCGAATACCCGCTCGGTTGTCCCCGGATCGAGGTTTCCGGTCGGCTCATCGGCGATAACCAAGCGGGGGTCATTTGCCAGCGCGCGGGCGATGGCGACACGCTGCTGCTCCCCGCCGGACATTTGCGCCGGTTGGTGATGCCCCCGTTCGTCGAGTCCCATCTCTCCAAGCAAATGCTCGGCCTTCTCCCGAGCGGCGGACTGTTTTACGCCTGCAATCATCAAAGGCATGGCGATATTGTCGGCGGCATTGAATTCGGGAAGCAGATGGTGGAACTGGTAGACGAAGCCGATCTTGGCGCGGCGGATAGCGGTTCGCCCCTTGTCATCCAGAGCAAGGCAATCAATCCCATCCAGCATTACCTTGCCGGATTCCGGTCGCTCCAGAAGGCCGGCCGTGTGCAACAGGGTCGACTTGCCTGACCCAGATGGGCCGACCAAGCCGACCAATTCGCCTGCGTTCAGTTGGAGGTTCGTGCCACTGAGTACGTGAAGCTCGCCTGCGGCGGTCCGGTAGAAGCGGTCGATATTACGAAGTTCAAGAACGGGCTGAGTCATTATTCAAACCTCAACGCGCTGACCGGATCCTGACGGGAGGCCCACCAGGCTGGAATGATGGACACCAGCATCGACATGCCGAGCGCATAGAGGCCGGTCCGTGCGACCTCCCCCCAATCGAGGATCGCCGGCAGGCCTTCGAGGCCATAGACTTCGGCGTCGAAGACTTCGCCCGGAACGAACAGATTGATGAAAGCTTCCACGGCGCCGATATTCGTCACGACGAGGATGCCAATGACCATCCCGAGCATAGCTCCGAGCGTGCCAAGTATGGTGCCGACAAGCAGGAACACGCGCAGTACGCCCCCGCGCCCATGGCCAATCGTTCTCAGGATAGCGATATCCCGCGTCTTGTTTTTGACCAGCATCACAACGCCGACGATGATGTTGAGCGTGGCAATGCCCATGATAACCATGACCAGAAGGCGAACCATCGTTCGCTCGACCTGCAACGCGTTCAGATACCCTGCTCGCTGACTCTTCCAGTCAAACGTATAGAGTGAATTTCCCGTGGCATCGGCAATCGCCGCCATGGCCTCGGTTGTTCTGTTCGGATCATCCAGACGGATATCCAACATCTGGTAGCGATCTTTTGACTGGAACAAGATCTGCGCCTGGTCCATTGGCATGAAGATGTAGAGCCGGTCGAGTTCGACACTGCCGGTCTTGAAGATGTCGCCGACTGTGTAGGCCTTACTGCGCGGCGTCGATCCGAGCGGGCCTGCATTTGTCTGTGATGTGATGATCTCGACCTTGTCGCCCGGCCGGATGCCAAGCCCTTCACGTCCTGCCGCGAGAAATGCGCCCATCATGACGACATTGCCGCCATTCTTCCCTTCCCCGAAACCTGACGCGATTGCGGCTTCGCCACCATCTTTCAGAAACGGCATTGTGGCGAGATCTTCCTTGCGGATCGCCCGGACAGCTGCACCTGTCTTGCGGCCATTGGCGGTCACGAGAACATATTCTTCAATGTAGGGCGCCACGCTCGACACGCCGTCGATCAGGCTAATCGTCTCAGCGATCTGCTCTGCTTCTTCCTCTGTGTACGATGCAACGACCCCGTAGACATGAGGTTGGCCACCCAGCAGCGCGTCAAGCAGCGTCGCGCGAAAACCGCTCATGATCGACATGGTGATGATGAGCGCAGCGACAGCAAAGAAGATGCCGACAAAGGAAATAATCGAAATCAGGCTTGCGCCGCCATGTTCGCGCTTGGCCCGCAGATAGCGCCAGGCCAGCGTGCGCTCCAGCTTCCCGAAAGGCGCGGCGGCAGTGGATGGCAACTCACTCATTCAGGACGCACCGTGCTGAGAGCATCGGCCAGCGGCATTTCGGACTTCTCGCCCGTCTTGCGGTTCTTCACTTCGACCACCCCATTCTTCAAACCACGCGGACCGATAACGATCTGCCACGGCAAGCCAATCAAATCCATGCGTGCGAACTTACCGCCGGCGCGATCTTCCGTGTCATCATAGAGCACATCGATTCCAGCAAGCTCAAGCGCCTGATACGCCTGTTCACAAGCTGTATCGCACGCTTCATCGCCGACCCGCATATTGATGATGCCCACCTGGAACGGCGCCACGCTTTCTGGCCAGACAATACCGTTCTCGTCATGACAGGCTTCAATAATGCCCCCGACAAGGCGCGAAACGCCAATCCCGTAGCTCCCCATCTCAACCGGCACCATTTGCCCATCAGGCCCCTGCACGACAGCGTTCATCGGTTCGGAGTATTTGGTGCCGAAATAGAAGATGTGGCCGACTTCAATACCGCGCGCAGAGACCTTCCGGTCTTCAGGCAGTTCAGCGAATGCGGCTTCGTCATGCATCTCTTCGGTCGCGGCATAGTATTGCGTCCGCTTTTCGACTTCTGCTGTCAGGTCAGACGTGAAATCCAGGTCCAGACCCGGAGCTGGCATATCCAGCAGGGTCTTGTCGCAGAAGACGGCACTCTCACCGGTGTCGGCAAGGATGATGAATTCGTGGCTCAGTTCGCCGCCAATCGGGCCTGTATCTGCGCGCATAGGCACACCGGTCAGGCCGAGGCGCGAGAACGTGTTGAGATAGGCGCAGAACATACGGTTATAGGAATGCCGCGCATCTTCCGGCGTCAGGTCGAAGGAATAGGCATCCTTCATCATGAACTCGCGGCCCCGCATCACGCCGAAGCGTGGCCGGATCTCATCGCGGAACTTCCATTGCTGGTGATAGAGGTTCAGGGGAAGCTGCTTGTAGCTTTTCACATAGGAGCGGAACACATCTGTGACGAGCTCTTCATTCGTCGGGCCGTACAGCATATTGCGGTCATGCCGGTCGGTGATGCGCAGCATCTCCTTGCCATAGGCCTCATACCGACCGGATTCGCGCCAGAGATCGGCTTGCTGTAGCGTTGGCATCAGCATTTCCACAGCGCCAGCGCGGTTCATCTCTTCGCGCACGATCTGTTCGATCTTCTTGAGAACGCGAAGGCCGAGCGGCAGCCATGTGTAAATGCCCGCGCCATTCTGGCGGACCATGCCGGTGCGCAGCATAAGCTGGTGCGAGGCAATTGCCGCATCTGACGGGGCTTCTTTGGATACGGGCAGGAAATACTTCGACAGACGCATGGAATCTCCGTAATCGCGCGCTAAACGAAGGCCACCTAGCCGCAGCGCCCCCTATTGCGCAAGCAAACGTGGCACGATGATGGCTGTGAGGGCGGTCAGGACAACCGCGCCGCCAGTCGCCCAGAGCGCTTTCTTAACCAGCATCGGGTTTTTCGGCGCCGCTTCTTCCGTCCCCTCAATCGTGGAACCGTCTTCCCACTGTCCCTTCACGCCGATCGGAAGAACGACGAAAAAGGACAGCCACCAGGCGATGGTGAAGACAACACCGGCGCCGAAAATGGTCATCAGTGGGCTTCCTTGGGGGTTTCCATCAGCTCAATCAGCACGCCGTTCGAATTCTTCGGATGGACGAAGACGATGGGAGTTCCATGCGCGCCGATCCGGGGCTTACCGAGGACCGTGGCGCCGCGCTTACCCATCTCTTCGACTGCTTCGTTGATGTCATCCACTTCAAAGCAGACATGATGCTGGCCGCCTTTTGGGTTCTTCGTAATGAAATTGGCGATCGGCGATTCGTCATTAAGCGGCTCGATCAGCTCAATCTGGCTGTTCGGCAGGTTGACGAAACAGACCTTTACGCCCTGCTCCGGCATGTCGAATGGCGTGGTGATGTCTGTGGCGCCATATAGCGACCGATAAGTCTCGCAGGCGGCTTCAAGATCCGGCACGGCGATGCCGACATGATTCAGCGGGCCGATTTTAAACTCTGACACGGGTTTCAACTCCTCAGGACGATCACTTCTATAACGGGGCGGTGACCAAATGTTTCAAGGCAAGCCTTCCGCAGGGCGCGGCCGACGGTTCGCTCAACAGCATCATCGTCCATCCGGTCGCGTTTCTTCATGCGACCAATTGCATCCTCTGCGGCGATCTCCAGCGGCTCGATACTCTCATCTGCGAGGCGGCCATCCGCTTCGGACAGGCCCTTAGCTATAACCACCGGACCATCGAGAATATCGCCATCCTCATCCAGCGTCATCGAGGCGAACAGGATGCCCGACCAAGAGAGCTTCCGGCGTTCCTCAATGCCCTGCGCGCCTTCCGGCACAAGGCGGTCACCATCCAGGAAGAGGCGCCCTGCCGGCACAAGATCGGTGATCTCAGCCTTGCCCGGCGCCAGGCGAACAAGGCTGCCATTCTGAGGCGTGACGGCGTGCGGCACCTGAAGCGATTTTGCGAATGTCGCATGCTCCATGATGTGACGTCGCTCGCCATGAACCGGCACCGACACTTTCGGACGCACCCAGCCATACATGCGCCGCAACTCATCGCGGCATGGATGTCCCGACACGTGGATAGGATATGGCACCATTCGCGGCGTGATGACTCGGACGCCCTGTTCGGCGAGCGCGTTCTGGAGCGCAAATATGCCCTTCTCATTGCCCGGGATTTGCCGGGACGAAAAGATCACCGTGTCGCCCTCATGGAGGGATACATTGCGGTGGTCGCGCCGGGAAATACGGGTCAGCGCGGCGCGGGATTCCCCTTGGCTCCCCGTACAGAGGTAGAGAATATGCTCAGCCGGGATCTGACTCGCTTCGGACTCATCCACGAACTCCATATGAGGTGGCAGGATACCGACCGATTTGGCTGCATCAGTGATGCGGTGCATGCTGCGCCCGACAAGGCACACGGCCCGGCCCGCTAATTCCGCGGCCTCCACAATTGATTTCACCCGCGCGACATTTGACGCAAAGGTCGTCACAGCGACGGCCTGTTTCTGCTCAGCGATCAGGTCGATCAGTCCCTGTTTCACGGATTCCTCCGATCCGGACTCGCCTTCCTCGAACACGTTCGTAGAGTCGCAGACCATGGCCAGAACGCCTTCATCCCCAAGGGCGGTCAGGCCTTTGACATCCGTCGCAGACCCGATCTGGGGATCCGGATCGATCTTCCAGTCGCCAGTATGCAGGATCGTGCCAAGCGGCGTCTTGATGGCCAGGGCGTTCGGCTCAGGAATTGAATGAGTCAGCGTGATATAGGTGACTTCGAATGGCCCGGCCTGGACTGTTCCGCCCAACGCAACCGGCTTGAGCCAGGACGGGTCCACGCCGCGCTCAACCATTTTCGAGCGCACAAGCTCTGCCGTGAACGGCGTTGCATAGATCGGCGCCTTCGTTTGCAGGCGCGGATACAACAGGCCGACCGCGCCGATATGGTCCTCATGCGCATGCGTCAGGAATACTGCGTCGATCTTCTCGCCGATCAGATATTCGGGATCCGCGCAGATCAGGTCGATCCCCGGCGTTTCAAGCGATCCGAACGTCACACCGAGGTCTGCAATGATCCAACGACGGTCATGCGCAGGCCCATATCCATAGGCATTGAGGTTCATGCCGATTTCGTCGCATCCCCCCAAGGGGAGGAATACCAGTTCGTCTTCGACACCAATCGTATCTGCCATGCTTATCAACTATTCCGTTTGTAAATCTCGAGCAGGCCCCGGATGGTAATGTCCTGATCATAATAATCTATTGTTTCGCTGGCCCCTTCGAAAAGAGAGGCCACCCCGCCGGTTGCGACGACCTGCATCGGCTTGCCGTATTCCTTCTTGATCCGGGTGACGAGCCCGTCGATCAGATCGATATAGCCCCAGAATACGCCGGACTGCATCGCGCTGATCGTGTCCTGGCCTATCACGCACGGAGGCTTCTGGATTGCGATGCGGGGCAATTGCGCAGCAGCATCGTGCAGTGCGCGCACCGAAAGATTGATGCCTGGCGAGATGATACCGCCTTCAAATCCGCCATCCTCGGCCACCACATCGAACGTCGTAGCTGTGCCGCTGTCGATCACGATCAGATTACCGGGATAGGTCACATGAGCGCCGAGTGCGCTGACGATGCGGTCTGCGCCTACCTGTTCCGGCCGGTGAATCCGGACCTCAACACCCGTTTTCAGGCTCGGGTCGCCGATGAACATCGGCTCCAGGTTCAAGTAACGGCGCGCAAGGTTTCGGAAATTGAACTGGGCCTGGGGCACAACTGTTGAGATTACGCATCCCTTGATCCGCTTCAGGTCCATTCCATGCATGTCAGCCAGGCGCCACAACCATGCCGCATGGTCGTCGGCGGTCTTGGTGGCATCGGTCGCGCTGCGCCACTGGTTGACCCAGTTCTCGCCGTCATGAATACCGAACACCGTGTTCGTGTTGCCTACATCAATTGCCAGCAGCATCGCTTAGCTACTCCCTATCAGACTGACATCACCAGCCCGGACTATCTCTCGGCGTCCATCGGGCAATCTGAGCACCAGAGACCCGTCTTCCGCCATATCTTCCAACACGCCTATCAGGGGATCGCCATTTCGCGAAACCGAGATGGTCTGTTCGAGCCCCTCAGCGACCTTCAGCCAATCTTGCCGTAATGTCTCAAATCCTTGCCGCGCCTGTTCAAGACGACGCCCAAACGCTTCACGAAGCGCTGTCAGGACATCTTCCGGACTCAGGATTGCGTCGCCCCTCAGGGCGTGCAGGGACGTTGCCGCCTGGCCTGCGCCTTCCGGTGCTGAGGCCACATTGATCCCAATGCCCGCGGCAACCCAGAACTCCGCGCCCTGCCCGCCGGTTTCGATCAGAATTCCGGAAATCTTCGCCCCGTTTACACGCGCATCGTTCGGCCACTTCAATCGGACCGGTGCATCTGGCGCGAGCTGCGCGGCAACATCTGCCACAGCCAGAGCCCCGGCAAACGGGATGCGCGCGGCGATCGCAATGCCGCCGGGCTCGTGAAACAAGGCTGTCGAGAACAAATTGCCTGTCGATGATATCCACGGCCGCTGCAGACGCCCTCGCCCGGCTGTCTGGGCTTCAGCGACAAGCCAGCAATCTTCGAATTGACCCGCCTTCGCCCGCCGTCTTGCTTCGGTGTTCGTGCTATCTATGACGCCAAGATGGTAGACCGGCCAAGTTAAGCTCAACCTGTGAGCCCCATGGCCGCTGTGCTCGCCCATCCGGATAGCGCATTGATGAAGAACAGGAACAGGATCCCCGCAATCAGCGCGGCCAGAAGGACGGTCAGGGTAACCGACCCATCGATCGCCTCGAATTTCTCAGTGGGCTCATCAAACCACATGATCTTGATCAAACGGAGATAGTAGCCAAGCGACACGACCGAGGCGAGCACGAGAATGATGACGACCGGCATCAGTCCGGCTTCCACGCCCGCAGACAGCACTTCCCATTTTCCGAAGAAGCCTCCGAAAGGTGGCAGGCCGGCCATCGAGAAGATCAGGATTGACAAGGCAATCGCAAGGACGGGACGCTTGCGCATCAGGCCGCCGAGTTCGTTGATCCCTTCAACCATGCCGCCTTTGCGGCGCATGGCCAGAACACCCATGAACAGACCAAGGGACGCGATTACATACAGGGTCATGAAGACCAGGAGCGGGCCCGCCCCGAGTTCCCTGCCCGCCGCAACAGCGACCAGGGCATAGCCCATGTTCGCGATCGACGAATACCCCAGGAGGCGCTTGATATTGGTCTGTGTCAGCGCACCCAGCGAGCCGATGATCATCGACAGGCCGGCAATGATGCAGAGGATCAGCTGCCACTGGTCGATCACGTCACCGAACATGGTGAACATGACATTCGCAAAGACCACCATGCTCGCCATTTTGGGCGCAGACGCGAAGAACGCCACGACCGGCGTGGGTGCGCCTTCATAGACGTCCGGCGTCCAGATGTGCATTGGCGCAGCCGACACTTTGAAGGCCAGGCCGACGATCATGAGCACCATGCCGAACATCATGCCGATGGACGGCTCTGCGGCGGCAATAAGCACGTATTCGGTCGATCCGCTGAAGCCATAGACCAGCGATGCCCCATAGAGCAGCATGCCAGACGCCAGCGCGCCCAGAACGAAGTATTTCAGGCCCGCTTCGGAGGCTTTGGCCGAATCCCGATGGAAAGCGGCGAGCACGTAAGATGACAGGCTGAGCGTCTCGACGCCCATATAGAGGGTCATCAGGTCAGCCGCTGACAGGATCATGCCCATGCCGAAGGAGGCGAGCAGGATCAGCAGCGCATATTCGTACCGGATTGTACCATGGCGTTTCAGGAAGCCTTCAGACGCCAACAAGGCAAAGCCAGCGAGCACATAGCTGACGAATTTCGCGAAGTTCACGAACATATTGGTGCGGACGAGGCCGTTGAAGGCCTCACCGCCCTCATAATTCATGAGCGAGAACGCGGCGGCCGCGAACAACGCCAAGGCGCCGAACTTGATGGACGCGTTATTGAAACGGTCCTTCAGCGTGGCGCCTACAAGGACGCCAATCAGGGCCATCGCAACGAGCCAGAGCTCAGGGCCTACGGCCAGTATCATGGCAGTGAAATCAATCATGAGATCAGCCTCCCGCCATCAGGTTCAGGATGCGCAAGGCAGAACCCTCGGTAATGTTGAAAATCAAATTGGGCGCCACACCGAACAGGATTGTGAGGAATGCGAGGGGTGCGATGCATATCCACTCAATCATATTCATGTCCTTGATCGAGTTCAGCTCCGGATTGGTGATCTGACCGAAGACGGTCCGCCGATACAGGGTCAGCATGTAGACCGCCGAGAAGATCACGCCCAGCGCAGCGCCGGCTGCCGCCCAAGTCGAGGCCTGGAAGCCGCCGACCATGGTCAGGATTTCACCAATGAAGCCGGAGGTGCCCGGCAAGCCGACATTGGCCATGGTGAACAGCATGAAGAAGGTCGCATACACCGGCATGCGGTGCACGAGGCCCCCATAGGCCGCGATCTCCCGCGTGTGCATCCGGTCGTAGACGACGCCAACAATCAGGAACAGCGCGCCGGAAATCAGGCCGTGACTGAGCATCTGGAAAATGGCCCCCTGCACGCCCGCCTCGTTGAAGGCGAAGACGCCGAGCGTGACAAAGCCCATATGCGCAACCGAAGAGTAGGCAATCAGCTTCTTCATGTCGGTCTGGCGCCAGGCGACGAGCGACGTGTAGACGATTGCAATCACTGCCAGCGCAAACATGAAGGGCTGGAACAGCTGGCTCGCATCCGGGAACATCGGCAGCGAGAACCGGAGGAAGCCATAGCCGCCCATCTTCAGCAGGATACCTGCCAGCAGGACGGATCCCGCCGTTGGAGCCTGGACGTGCGCATCCGGCAGCCATGTATGGACCGGCCACATGGGCAGTTTCACGGCGAAAGACGCCATGAAGGCCAGCCAGAGCCAGGTCTGTACATTCGGATCGAAGGCATACTTCTCCAGAATCTCGAAGTCGGACCCGCCAGCGGTCTGATACATGTAGACCACGGCCACCAGCATCAACAGCGAGCCAATCAGCGTGTAGAGGAAGAATTTGAACGCCGCATAGATCTTGTCCTTGCCGCCCCAGATACCAATGATCAGGAACATCGGGATCAGGCCAGCTTCGAAGAAGATATAGAACAGGACGAGATCCATCGCGGTGAAGACACCGATGATGAAGGTCTCAAGCACAAGGAATGCGACCACGTATTCCGTCACGCGCTTGTGGATCGAGTTCCAACTGGCCAGCAGGCAGATCGGGATCAGGAAGGTCGTCAACAGGATCAGCGTAATGGACAGGCCGTCGATGCCCATCTTGTAGCTGATATTGCGGTACCAGCTGTATTGCTCGACGAGTTGATAGCCTGATTGAGACGCATCAAAGGCGGCGAAAGCAGCCAAGGATGCAATAAAAGTCGCACCGGAAATGATCAGGCCAGCCAGAAGCGCCGTACGGCCTTCCGTATCGCTGGACGATGCCTCACGGCTACCCGCAGTCGCCGCTCGCACGATCATGATGATGAGCGCTCCCGCCAATGGCAGGAAAGTCATCGCTGAAAGAATGGGAAAACCGCCCATCAGTTGGCTCCTCCAGCGCGCAGCCACAGTATTCCGCCGAATACGAGTGCAGCGCCGATAATCACGAAAGCGTAGTGGTAAAGGTATCCGGTGTGCATCTTCGACAGGCGCCCGGCAGAAGCCTTGGTCACCGCCACCACGCCATCAGGGCCGATACCGTCGATGATCTTCTTGTCGGCCTTCCAGAACAGGTTTCCGAGCATGGCGGACCCCTTTACGAAGGTCGCCTGATAGATCTCGTCGAAATACCATTTGTTGTAGAAGAGCGAATGCAGTGGACCGCCGCTGTCCGCGACGCGCTTCCCAACACCCCGGTTGAAGTAATAGGTGAACGTCGCAATCAGGAAGCCGGCAATCGTCACGACCAGTGGCGCATAGAGTACCCATTCCGGAACATTGTGGCGGTCGTGCAGGACATGGTTCTCGGCGGCGCGATAGATGGCGCCTGCCCAGAAGGTCTCATTGTTGCCGTCCACGAAGGCGTCGTAGAAGTACACGCCTGCGAAGATCGCGCCGAGGCTGAGCAGTGCCAGAGGCACCAGCATGACTAGGGGGCTCTCATGCGGCGTGTGATCATGGGCGTGGCCGTGCGCGTCATCCGCAGCGTGCGCATCTTCATGCGCGTGGTCGTCATGATGATCATGCGCTTCCCAAGTCTTCGGACCGTGGAACGTCATGTAGATGAGGCGCCAGGAATAGAAGCTCGTCAGGAAGGCGGCGATCAGGCCGAACCAGAACGCAACCTGTCCGAACATTACGTCTGCCTGGCCGCTCGCAAACGTGCTTTCGAGGATCGCATCCTTGGAGAAGAAGCCAGCGAAACCGATCTGGGTGTGTGGAATACCGAGGCCGATAATGGCAATCGTCCCGATCATCATGGCCGCATAGGTNNTCCTTGGAGAAGAAGCCAGCGAAACCGATCTGGGTGTGTGGAATACCGAGGCCGATAATGGCAATCGTCCCGATCATCATGGCCGCATAGGTCAGCGGCATGAATTTGGCGAGCCCGCCCATGCGGCGCATGTCCTGCTCGTGATGCATGCCGTGAATGACGGAGCCAGCGCCGAGGAACAGGAGCGCTTTGAAAAAGGCGTGCGTGAAGAGGTGGAACATGGCCGCCTCATAGGCGCCGACACCTGCCACGAAGAACATATAGCCCAGCTGGGAACAGGTCGAATACGCAATTACGCGCTTGATGTCGTTCTGCGCCATACCGACGGTCGCCGCATAGAGCGCCGTCACCGCGCCAACGATGGTGATCATGCCGGCGGCGTAGAAGGTGTACTCATAGATCGGCGACAGGAGGCAGACGAGATAGACGCCTGCGGTCACCATGGTTGCAGCGTGGATCAGGGCCGACACAGGCGTTGGACCTTCCATCGCGTCTGGCAGCCAGACATGCAGGAAGAATTGGGCCGACTTGCCCATCGCACCGATGAAGAGCAGCACGCCGATCACTTCAAGCGCATTCAGATTCCAGTACAGGAACGGAATCACCAGGTCGCGGACCGGCGACGCTTCCGTGAAGCCTACAGGCACAACGGCCACATTGTTACGGATGGCGTCCAGCACCGGACCGAACTCAACTGAACGAAACACAAAGAAGACGGCCATGATGCCGAGTGCAAGACCGAAATCGCCCACACGGTTGGTAACGAAGGCCTTGATGGAGGCGTCGTTCGGCGCCTTGTTCTGGTACCAGAACCCGATCAGCAAATAAGAGGCAAGCCCCACGCCTTCCCAGCCGAAGAAGAGCTGGATGAAATTGTCCGCCGTGACCAGCATGAGCATCATGAAGGTGAAGAGTGACAGATAGCTGAAGAACCGCGCCTTGTGCGGGTCTTCGCTCATATACCCCCAGGAATATAGGTGAACGAGGCCGGACACACCGGTGATCACGGCCATCATGACAATCGACAGCGTGTCGACACGGATTGCCCAATTGGCCTGGAATTCGCCAACGCTGATCCAGGGCATCAGCGTAATGATGTGCTGCTTGAGGTCGACGCCGGTGGTCGCTGCGACCAGGCTGGCATGGTGCTCTTCAGCGCCCGCATGCCCGCCCAAGCCGGCAACATAGGCAAACAGCTGGATAAGAGACAATGCGCCAGCCGACAGGACCACAGCGGTCGTCAGGCTCATGACCAGCTTGTCCCCGATCTGCTTGTGCAGCAGGCCGCTCAGCGCCACGAGACCTGGCGCCAGGACGATGTAGAGGATCAGGATATCAGGAAGCATCATCCTACCCCTTCATCAGGTCGACATTCTCAACCGAGATGTCGCCGCGGTTGCGGAAGTAGACAACGAGAATGGCGAGACCAACGGCAGCTTCGGCCGCGGCAACCGTGAGGACCAGCATCGCGAAGACCTGACCGGCAATCGTACCGCTGAACACGGAGAACGCGATCAGATTGAGGTTCACCGAGAGCAGGATCAGTTCGATCGCCATCAGGATGACGATGATGTTCTTGCGGTTCACGAAGATACCCACGACCCCGATTGTAAACAGGGCCGCCGAGACGGCGAGAAAATGGGAAAGCCCAAGGTCCATGTCTTAGATCCCCTGCCCCGGAGTGGGGTCTTTCAGTTCGTAAGCATCGCTGCGACGGCGCGACGTTTGTTTGGCAATGTTCTGACGCTTGGTTTCCGGACGGTGGCGCAGCGTCAGCACGATGGCACCGACCATGGCCACGAGCAGGATGACGCCGGCCATCTGGAACAGCAGCAGGTATTGGGTGTACATCACCTGGCCGATGGCCTCGGCATTGGTGTCGGCGCCCGGTGATGCGTCGAAATTGCTGGCGAGGTCGGCGGTACCGATCACAGAGGCCAACACGATTTCGGCAGCGAAGATAATTCCCACGAGCACGGCAAACGGCCAGTATCTCAGCGTACCGCGTTTAAGTTCCACGAAGTCGACATCGAGCATCATCACGACAAACAGGAACAGCACCGCGACGGCGCCGACATACACGACAACCAGAAGCATCGCCAGGAACTCGGCGCCGATCAGCACGAGCAGGCCGGCCGACGAGAAGAATGCAAGGATAAGCCACAACACCGAATGGACGGGGTTGCGCGCCATGATCACGGCCAGTGCCGAGACGAGCACGACGGCCGCGATCAGATAGAAAGCGAAGACTGCCACAGCCTACAAGGCCCCCTTCTTGGCAGGGCTTGGTGCCCCACGAGTTGATGATCCCAGCGCCCTAACGGTAAGGCGCGTCGAGTTCCAGATTCTTGGCGATCAGTCGTTCCCAACGATCTCCGTTCGCGAGCAGGCGATCCTTGTCGTAGAAAAGCTCCTCGCGCGTTTCGGTCGCGAATTCGAAGTTTGGCCCCTCGACAATGGCATCCACGGGGCAGGCTTCCTGACAGAAGCCACAATAAATGCACTTCACCATGTCGATGTCATACCGCGTCGTCCGCCGCGCGCCGTCTGCACGCGGCTCGGCCTCGATCGTGATGGCCTGCGCAGGACAGATCGCCTCGCACAGTTTGCAAGCGATGCAACGCTCTTCGCCGCTCGGATAGCGACGCAGCGCGTGCTCTCCCCGAAAACGCGGCGACAGCGGGTTTTTCTCGAAGGGGTAGTTCACGGTCGCCTTGCGTCTGAACACTTCCTTTGTCGCAACAACGAGTGCGCCAAGAAAATCGGTCAGGAGCGCGCCACGGATGGTTTGAGCCAGACTCATGACTGCACTCCCAAGTAAACGACGTAACCGGACACGATGAGCACGGCCACAAGCGAGGTCGGCAGGAAGATCTTCCACCCCAAGCGCATCAACTGGTCATAGCGGTAACGCGGCACGATTGCCTTCACCATGGCGAACATGATGAAGAGGAACAGGATCTTGAACATGAACCAGAAAAGGCCCGCGAACGCATTCACGAACGGGTGATCGCGCACGAACTCCTCGCCCAGTGCGAACGGGCCATGCCAGCCGCCGAGGAACAGGATCGTCATCAGCGCACACATCAGGACGATGTTGAGGTACTCGCCCAGCATGAACAGCAGGTAGGGCGTCGAGCCGTATTCGACCTGATAACCCGCCACGAGTTCGGACTCCGCTTCTGGCAGATCGAACGGAGGACGGTTCGTTTCAGCGAGCGCCGAGACGAAAAAGATGATGAACATGGGAAACATGACCACGATCAACGGGAAATGCTGGAAGCTGAAGGCATGCCATGTCCAGATACCGCCTTCCTGCGCGTTCACAATGTCGGTCAGGTTCATCGAGCCGACCAGCAGGATCACCGTAACGATCACGAAGCCGATGGAAACCTCATAGGAGACCATCTGGGCCGCCGAGCGCAACGCGCCAAGGAACGGGTATTTCGAGTTCGATGCCCAGCCGCCCATGATAATGCCATAGACACCGAGGGAGCTGATCGCGAAGAGATAAAGGACGCCGACATTCAGGTTCGAGATCACCCAACTGGTGCCGCTTGCTGTGCCTGGCGCCACCGGAATGGCCGCCCAGGCAGCAAAGGCCAGCGTACACGTCAGGATCGGTGCGATCAGAAAGACCGTCTTGTTGGCACCTGCCGGAATCACGATTTCCTTCAGGAGGAATTTTCCGAAATCGGCAAACGACTGCATCAGACCGAAAGGACCAACCACGTTCGGTCCCTTGCGCATCATCACACCAGCCCAGACCTTGCGGTCCAGCAGCAGCAGGAATGCGATCGACAGCAACAGGACAAGGGTGAACAGAGCGATCTGCCCGAGGACCAGTAATGGACCCCAAAGTTGCCCGAGAGACTCGACATAGTTGCTCATGGCGCCCGCCCTACTCCGCTGCCACCGGAGTGTCCAGCGCTGAGGCCAGCGCAGAACATTCGGCCATCGTCTTGGACGCCCGTGCGATCGGGTTCGTCATATAGAAATCGTCAAACACCGGACGGAATGTCGCGGTGGTAAGGTCTTTGGAGACCCCTGTCATGGGAGTCTTGAGAGCATCAACGCCCATCACGCCCGGCGCAAAACCAAGCCCGGAGAATACGGTGGCGTCGCCTTCCGGACCGCGCAGGTCGGCGCGCAGAGCATCTGCTGTGTCATAGGGCAGTTTCTTGCCCATCACATCCGACAGGGCTCGGAAGATGGCCCAGCCTTCACGGGCCTCGCCCTTTGGCTGCACGGCTCGGCTCGTCATCTGGACGCGGCCTTCCGTGTTGACGTACGTGGCCGACATTTCGGTATAGGCAGCACTCGGCAAGATGATGTCCGCGCGCGATGCACCGGCGTCTCCGTGAGACCCCACATAGATGACTTTCGCGGCGCCAATGCCGGAGAGATCCACCTCGTCTGCGCCCAGCAGAACGACCGTTTCCATCTGGCCTGACAGGATGTCTGCCGTGGCAGCGCCCTGCTCGCCGGGCACGAAGCCCACGTCCAGTGCGCCGACGCGCCCTGCCGCACTGTGCAGGACGCCAAAGCCGGCCCAACCATCCGTGACGGCGCCGATCTCGTTGGCGATGTCCAGCGCGTTTGCGAGCACGGCGGCGCCGTCTTCTCCGCAAAGAGCGCCTTCGCCGACAACGATCATCGGGCGCTTTGCATCGGAAAGAACCTTGCCAAAGTCGGACTTGCGGATATCGGCCAGCGCCGAAGCGCCTTCGCCGAGCCATGTATGATCATAGGTAAGGTCTGCAGCTTCACCGATACGGCCAACTTTGAGGTCAGCCCAGAGCCAGGCCTTTCGGATCCGGGCGTTCCAGACTGCCGCTTCCATACGCGGATTGGTGCCGATCAGCAGAAGCGCATCAGCATCTTCCACACCGGCCAATGCACCATTCAGGATGTAGCGCTCGCGCACGCCGTCAGTGCCATATTGCGCACCAGCCGGGCGACAATCGGTGTTCTGCACGCCGAGGCTGCGGAACAGGTCAAGCGCGGCCTTGGCCTGCTCAACCTCAATCAGATCTCCAGCCACAACACCGATCTTCTCAGCGGGTGCGGACAGGGCCTCCCTCACGGCCACAAAGGCTTCGCCCCAAGTCGCCGGGCGGAGTTTGCCATTCACGCGAATGTAGGGCTTGTCGAGGCGCTGCCGGGCAAGGCCATCCCAGATGAAGCGGGATTTGTCCGACAACCACTCTTCATTGATGCCTTCGCTGACTTCCGGAAGAATGCGCATCACGCCATCCCCCTTGGCATCGACGCGAATGGCGGCGCCCATGGCGTCCATCACATCAATGGAGGATGTCTTGCGCAGCTCCCACGGGCGCGCATTGAAGGCGTAAGGCTTGGACGTCAGCGCCCCGACCGGGCACAGATCAATCACATTGCCGGAAAGCTCCGAAGTCAGGCTCTTTTCGAGGTAAGTCGTGATCTCGGCGTTTTCCCCGCGGGAGATCATGCCAAGCTCTTCCACACCGGCAACTTCAGCCGCGAAGCGCACACAGCGGGTACACTGGATGCAGCGGTTCATGATCGTCTTGACCAGCGGCCCCATATACTTGTCTTCGACGGCACGCTTGTTCTCGTCAAAACGGCTGCCGGCGCGGCCATAAGCCATCGCCTGATCCTGCAGGTCGCACTCGCCGCCCTGATCGCAGATCGGGCAATCCAGTGGGTGGTTGATGAGCAGGAATTCCATCACCCCATTGCGGGCTTTCTCCACATACGCACCCTTGGTGCGGATATTTGGAGCGGAGCCATCGCGGTTCGGGCGCATGTCGCCGACGGTTTGTGCGCACGACGCGATCGGCTTCGGTGCGCCCTCCCATTCAACGAGGCACATGCGGCAATTGCCGGCCACCGACAGGCGCTCATGATAGCAGAAGCGCGGAATCTCAGCGCCCGCCTCTTCGCACGCCTGCATAAGCGTATAGTGGCGCGGCACTTCGATGTCCTGGCCATCGACGTTCAGTTTGAAAAGATCGTCGGACATACTCTCTACTCCGCTGCCACGACTGCGCCCTGCACCATGGCGCGTGGCAGCCTGTACTGGTTGATGCGATCTTCGATCTCATGACGGAAATGACGGATCAGGCCCTGGATCGGCCACGCAGCCGCATCGCCGAGCGCGCAGATCGTGTGGCCTTCGACCTGCTTGGTGACATCCAGCAGCGTCTCGATTTCATCGTGCTCGGCTTCGCCTGTGACCATGCGTTCCATGACGCGCCACATCCAGCCCGTACCTTCACGGCATGGCGTACACTGCCCACAGCTTTCATGCTTGTAGAAGTAAGCGAGCCGGGCGATTGCCTTGATCAGGTCGGTGTCCTTGTCCATCACAATGACGGCCGCCGTACCAAGCCCTGATTTCAGGTCCCGCAGCGTGTCGAAATCCATGTAGGCGTCCATGATCTGCTCAGCCGGCACCATCGGCACAGAAGACCCGCCCGGGATCACCGCTTTCAGATTATCCCAGCCGCCGCGGATACCACCGCAATGCGTATCGATCAGGTCACGGAAGGTGATCGACATCTCTTCTTCGACATTGCACGGCTTGTTCACATGGCCGGAGATACAGAACAACTTCGTGCCTGCATTGTTCGGACGCCCAAAGCCGGCAAACCATTCGGCGCCGCGACGCAGGATGGTCGGCGCGACTGCGATGGACTCGACATTGTTCACCGTCGTCGGGCAACCATAGAGGCCCGCATTGGCCGGGAATGGGGGCTTCAGGCGCGGCTGGCCTTTCTTGCCTTCCAGACTTTCCAACAGGGCCGTCTCTTCCCCGCAGATATAGGCGCCGGCGCCATGATGGACGTAGAGATCGAAATCCCAGCCATTCACATTGTCCTTGCCGATCAGCTTGGCCTCGTAAGCCTCTTTGACGGCCTTCTCGAGCGCGTGGCGCTCATTAATATATTCGCCGCGCAGATAGACATAGCATTTGTGAGCGCGCATTGCGCGGCTAGCCACCATGCAGCCTTCGATCAGCAGGTGCGGATCATGGCGCATGATCTCGCGGTCCTTACAGGTGCCGGGCTCGGATTCGTCAGCATTGACGACGAGATAGTGCGGACGATCCCGCACTTCCTTCGGCATGAAGGTCCATTTCAGGCCTGTGGGGAAGCCAGCGCCACCCCGGCCGCGCAGACCTGACGCCTTGATCTGATCACAGATCCAGTCCGGCCCCTGATCCAGCATCTCTTTGGTGAGATGCCACGCGCCGCGTTTCTTCGCCGCTTCGAGGTCGGGAGAATGCAAACCATAGAGGTTTGTGAAGATGCGATCCTTGTCCTGCAACATGGCCTAGTCCTCATCATCCGTGCTGGAGGCGCCCTGCCCCGAATCTTTTTCAGCCGACTCGGTCTTGGAAATCAGAGTCGTCTTGCCGGTATTTTCCTTTTGCGGAACTTCGCGCTGCGTATTGGTCGGCGCCGATTCGTCCGGCTTGCCCGCTGCGGTTGGTTCCGGCTCCGGCTCGGCTGATGGCAGGTTCGGCAAACTGCCAGACTTGTTGCGCGTGCCGTCGAACAGTTCAGGATCGGTCAGGATGGCCGTGCCACCCTCCGGTGCACTGTTGATCCGGTCGACCTGCGGGCCAGGATGAGCTTCGACGCCATTCTTCAATTTATTCAGAATGGTGGAGAAAGAGTCCGGCGTCAGGTCTTCGAAATAATCGTCATTCACCTGCACCATCGGCGCATTTACGCACGCGCCGAGGCATTCGACCTCTTCCCAGGACAGGCGACCATCATCCGTGACGAACATCTGCTTGCCGATCTCGGTCCGGCAGACATCCTTGAGCTTCTCGGCGCCTCGCAGCTGGCACGGCGTCGTACCGCATAGCTGGATATGGTATTTTCCGACCGGCTGCAGGCGAAACATCGTATAGAACGTCGCAACTTCGTAGACACGGATGTACGGCATCTCGAGGCGATCAGCGACTTCACGCATGGCAGGCTCGGACAGCCAGCCCTGATTATCCTTCTGTGCCAGCCACAGCATCGGGATCACCGCAGACCGCTGCTTGTCCGCAGGGTACTTGTCGCGCCAGAACGCAATCTTCTCTTCGGTCTCGGGCTTGAACGCGAATGTGTCGCCTCCAGCCTCCATGTCAAAACGGCGTAGTGCCACTACTCGCCCCTTCTCGAAAAACAGCGACGGGCTTCATCCTTGCAAGGATGTTCGTCAAAAAAGCGTGTCTGCACAGTGCTCATCGGTCGATTTCCCCGAACACGATATCGAGCGAGCCCAGGATGGCGGAAACGTCCGCCAGCATGTGCCCCTTGCTGAGATGGTCCATCGCCTGCAGGTGCGGATAGCCCGGCGCGCGAATCTTGGCGCGATACGGACGGTTCGTCCCGTCGGAGACAAGGTACACGCCGAACTCACCTTTCGGCGCCTCGATGGCGACATAGGTCTCGCCCTCAGGGACGTGAAAGCCTTCAGTGTACAGCTTGAAGTGATGGATCAGCGCTTCCATCGAATTCTTCATTTCAGCGCGGCGCGGCGGCGCTAGCTTCGACCCCGGCACGAGGACGGGGCCAGGCCCCTCCTTCGACATCAGGTCAATGCATTGCTGCATGATCTTCACCGACTCGCGCATCTCTTCCATGCGGCAGACATAGCGGTCGTAATTGTCGCCATTCCGACCAACCGGAATTTTGAAGTCGAGTTCGGAATAGCACTCATAAGGCTGCGAGCGACGCAGGTCCCAGGCAAAACCCGACCCCCGCACCATCACGCCCGAGAAACCCCACTCCATGATGGTCTTCTCGTCCACGAGCCCGATATCGACATTGCGCTGCTTGAAGATCCGGTTTTCCGTCACCAGGCTCTCGATCTGGTCGAGCTTGCCGGGGAACTGGTCACACCATTCCGCAATATCGTCGATCAGATTCTGCGGCAGGTCCTGATGGACACCACCGGGCCGGAAATATGCCGCGTGCATGCGGCTGCCGGAGGCGCGCTCATAGAACACGCAAAGCTTCTCGCGCTCTTCAAAGCCCCAGGTGATCGGCGTCAACGCGCCAACATCGAGAATTTGCGTCGTCACGTTGAGCAGGTGCGACATGATCCGGCCAAGCTCTGAATAGAGCACGCGGATCAAACTTGCCCGCCGGGGCACGTCCACGCCGAGCAATTTCTCGATAGCGAGGCACCAGGCATGCTCCTGGTTCATCGGCGAACAATAATCCAGTCGGTCGAAATACGGCATGCCCTGCAGGAAGGTCTTGTACTCGAGCAGTTTCTCGGTGCCGCGATGCAGCAGGCCGATATGGCTGTCCACACGGGTCACGACCTCGCCGTCGAGATCGAGGATCATGCGAAGCACACCGTGGGCGGCCGGGTGTTGCGGGCCGAAGTTCAATGTGAACTTGCGGTCTTCCATTTCTGAGATGTGCGCGGTGTCAGCCATTATTCAGAAGGCTCCTCGGCTTTCTCGTCCCCGGGTATGTGGCTTGTCATGCCCTCCCACGGTGAGAGGAAATCGAAATTGCGATATTCCTGCGGCAGTTCGACCGGTTCGTAGACCACGCGCTTTTCAAGGTCGTCATAGCGCACTTCATAGTGCCCGGTCAGCGGGAAGTCCTTGCGCAGCGGATACCCTTCAAAGCCGTAATCGGTGAGAATACGCCGAAGGTCCGGATGGTCGGAAAACTGGATCCCGTACATGTCAAAGGCTTCGCGCTCAAACCAGTTCGCCGCGGGCCACAGGCCAACCACGCTCGGTACCGGTGTGTCTTCATCGGTGCTGATGCGAACGCGTACACGGTGGTTCATGCGCATCGACAGGAGGTGATAGACAACCTCGAACCGCTCGGTGCGCTCCGGATAGTCCACGCCGCAGACATCAATGAACGTCTCGAAATTGCACTGCTGGTCATCCCGCAGGAAGCGGAGCAGGCTTACGATATGGTCCCGTTCAGCCAGCACGGTCAACTCGCCGAGGATCACGTCCGCAGACTTGACCGCGTCCGGTTGGCGCGTGGCGATATGGATACCCAGTTCGCGGAGGGCTTCGATAGCTTCTGTGGTCATCATGTCAGCCCCTACCGTTCCAGCGAGCCTTCGCGGCGAATCTTCTTCTGCAGCTGCAGGAAGCCATACACCAGCGCCTCAGCAGTTGGAGGACATCCCGGAATATAAATATCTACCGGCACGATCCGGTCACACCCGCGCACAACGCTGTAGCTGTAATGGTAATAACCGCCGCCATTGGCGCAGCTGCCCAT
>DHZF01000024.1:47351-60141 GCA_002414505.1 Hyphomonas sp. UBA5111
AGCGCGGGCGCCATCTTGTTGGTCAGCGTGCCTGCCACGATCATCACGTCGGACTGGCGGGGTGAGCCCCGCGGCGCCATGCCGAAGCGCTCAAGGTCGTAACGTGGGTTGCCGGCATGCATCATCTCGACCGCGCAGCACGCAAGGCCGAACGTCATCCACATCAGCGAACCGGTTCGCGCCCAGGCAATCAGGTCATCTGCAGCGGCGGTGAAATAGCCCTTGTCGGCCAGCTGGTCGGACAGGCCGGTATAGAACGGATCATCATTGCCCGGCTGGAAGCCGCCTTCGACTCCGGTCCGCGCGCCGCCAAGAGCATATGTCTTGTAATCGTCAGCCATTATTCCCACTCCAGCGCGCCGCGGCGCCACTCATAAACAAACCCGATCGTCAGGACGCCCAGGAAGCCAACCATCGACCAAAAGCCCAACAGACCTATCGTTCCGAGGCTTACCGCCCACGGGAACAGGAAGGCCACTTCCAGGTCAAAGATGATGAACAGAATCGCGACGAGATAGAATCGAACATCGAACTTCATTCGCGCATCGTCAAAGGCCGGGAAGCCACACTCATAGGCAGAGTTCTTTTCCGGATCCGGATTGCTGGGGGCCAGAAGCATTGAACCTGCAATGAAAAGGCCGGAAATCACGGCGCCGATGACCAGGAATATGATCACGGGCAAATAGTCGAGTGCCAAGCGTTCGATCTCTGACATGATAACTTGTCTCCTGCCGCATGGGTGGCTTGATCTGGCGCCGGATTAGGACGGTTTCGCGTATGGCGCAACAGACAGACGCAATATATCGCAGCAACCCAGCCTAGCCTGAAATATTGCTCAACTCACGAGCACTTCTCTGCGACGGTGCGTCACGCCGGAAAGCGGCATCGGCTCAACAGGTGCCGGGCCACCCCAATGAAATCTCACGGCTTTTTGCGATCCATTCGCATTTCAGCATTCAGTCGATGATGACGCCGAGCGCTTGCAGCGTCTCATACGTCAGCTGGCCCACGCCGAACCCCCGCTCCCGCTGGAATCCCTCCAATGCCGTTCGTGTGGCGGGTCCGAACACGCCATCCTCCTCAACGGCAAAACCGGCCTCGGTTAGCGCGCTCTGGACATTCTTGATGGTCTTTGGGGTGATAGCAGCTTCACAGAGCACATCCCGCCACTCCGCGGTGCCCCCACCGGTAACAACACGCTTCTCGACCGTCCGATAAGTTGCAGGAATTACAATAATCTCTTCCCGCGCGGGGGACACCAGGCGCTCCACTTGTATCGTCTCGTATTCGGCAGGTACTTCAATCGGCTCAATCCGCGCGGGCTCAACGAGCACTTGTTTTACGAGCGTCCGGTATTCAGCGGCCACAATCCGCGTTTCCGACTGCCCAGGTGTAACCACCCGGGTACGCGTGACCGTCTTGTATTCTGCGGGCACGTCCACAGGTGTCAGCACCTCCCCGGCTGATCCTTCCGCCGAACCATCTGCTGCAACAGAACGACCGATGACCTCATCCTTCAACTTCCAGGTCGTATAGGCCTGCCGGACCAATACCTGCTCTGTGTAGGTTTCGTACTCGGCGGGAATGATATGTGTTTCAGTCCGTTCCGGCCGGACCAGCACCTGCTCCGTCACCGATTCATACACGGCCGGCACGATCCGGTATTCAGTAGCGGCCTCTCGGACCCGTATCTTCTCCTGCACGGTTTCATATTTCGCCGGAGAATAGCGGATCTCTGTTCTTTCTTCCTGGTCCAGCACCTGTTCGGTGACTGTCTCGAAAGTTTCAGGGATCAGGACGGGCGCGCGACAGCGCTGCAGCGCCTCGTCAGACCAGGCCGGCCCGAGAATGACGACCCCTGCGGCAGTCATGATCATCAGCTTGATATTCATGGACCTGCTCCAATCAGCACCGGAACATACGAACGTTCCAGCCTACCAAATGCAACGCATTTCAACGATGCGCCCCGGTTCCGCAACCCTCGCCAATGCGGCGGCTGTGTTGTTGACGCACCTTTGCCGCAGGGATTCATATGCGCTCAAATCGCAGGGGTACTGGTTTTCTGTGGCCCAACCAGTATTAGAAGGCCGAATCCCAGCGCCGAGGTACTCCATGATCCCCAGATACACCCGCCCCGAAATGGCCGCCATTTGGTCCCCCGAATCCAAGTTCGGCATCTGGCTGGAGATCGAAACCCTCGCCGCCGAAGCGATGGAGCAAAAAGGCCTGATCCCGGAAGGCATCTCCGCCGCAGTCCGTGAGCGCGCCACGTTCGACGTCGATCGAATTGATGAAATCGAGCGCGAAGTGAAGCACGACGTCATCGCCTTTCTCACCAATGTGGCCGAGCACGTCGGTGACGAAGCCCGCTTCCTGCACAAGGGCATGACCTCGTCGGATGTGCTGGATACATGCTTCAATGTTCAGCTGGTGCGCGCGACGGACCTGTTGCTGACCGGCGTTGATCGTGTTCTGGCCGCGCTGGAGAAGCGCGCCTTCGAGCACAAGCTGACCCCGACCATCGGCCGCAGCCACGGCATCCACGCCGAACCGACAACATTCGGCGTGAAACTCGCCGGTTACCATGCTGAATTCCAGCGCGCACGGACCCGCCTTGAACTGGCTCGCGAAGAAGTGGCGACTTGCGCGATCTCCGGCGCAGTCGGCACCTTTGCAAACATCGACCCGTCCATTGAGACGCATGTCGCCGAGAAGCTCGGCCTCAGCGTGGAACCCGTCTCCACTCAGGTTATCCCGCGCGACCGCCATGCCATGTTCTTTGCCGTCTTGGGTGTGATCGCGTCGTCCATTGAACGCCTTTCCACAGAAGTGCGCCACTTGCAGCGCACCGAAGTCCTTGAAGCCGAAGAATTTTTCTCGGCCGGACAAAAGGGCTCGTCGGCCATGCCGCATAAGCGCAACCCGATCCTCACGGAAAACCTCACCGGTCTTGCGCGACTGGTCCGGTCGGCCGTGACGCCCGCCATGGAAAATGTTGCGCTCTGGCACGAGCGCGACATCTCTCACTCTTCGGTCGAGCGCGGCATTGGCCCGGACGCGACGGTGCATCTCGATTTTGCGCTGCACCGCCTTGGCGGCGTGATCGAAAACCTCCTGATCTATCCCGACAACATGATGGCCACGATCGACAGCATGGGCGGCCTGCACAATTCGCAGCGCATCCTGCTGGCGCTTGTCGAAAAAGGCGTTAGCCGCGAGGACAGCTATCGCCTTGTCCAACGCAATGCGATGCGGACATGGAAGAAGGAAGGCGACCTGCTCGACCTGCTCAAGCAGGATGAAGAAGTCTCGTCCCGCCTGACAGATGCGGAACTCGAGGCCCTGTTCGACCTCGGCTACCACTTCAAGCAAGTGGATACGATCTTCGAGCGTGTCTTCGGCCGCTCGTGATTTGGGATAATGGCGGCGCTTAGATTTTGCTGAGCGCCGTCCGTGCCTTTTCGGCAACTTCGGACCACGCACCGGTGGACACGTCCTTTTCGGTCGCGATCCATGACCCACCCACGGCGACGACATTGGGCAGGGCAAGGTACTCGCCCGCATTGTCCGCACTGACGCCGCCCGTCGGCATGAACTGAAGATGCGGCAACGGGCCAGCAAGGGCCTTCAACGCGCCGACGCCACCCGCGATTGCGGCCGGGAACAGCTTCAGCATCTTGAACCCTTCCTCATAGCGGGTCATTGCCTCGCTCGCCGTCGCCACACCGGGGATCGTGATCTCCTTGTAGGCCCCCAGAGCGTCCAGCAGACGTGGGGACATACCCGGCGACACAAGGAAGTCAGAGCCAGCATTCATCGCATTGGCAACATCCTCCTGCGTCAGGACGGTGCCCGCCCCGACGATCAGGTCCGGCTGGGCTTTTTTCATTGCCTCGATGACTTTCAAGCCGCTCGGCGTGCGCAGCGTCACTTCAGCAATGGTCAGACCGCCATCGACCAGGGCTTTAGCCAGCGGCGCGGCTGCAGCCACATCCGGCACCACGAGGACCGGGACGATGGGCGCGCGTGCCGCGGCGGCTTTCAGGGCATCGAGAGAGGAATTCATCAAAGCGTCTCCTGGGCATAATAGGCAGCGGCACCGATCAGGGGCGCTTCGGGATCGTGCATAAGGCGCACGGGGCAATTCGCAAGGTAACCGGACATCGGCCCGCGCTCGCGGAACCGTGCAATCGCGTCAGGCCGGCGCAAGTAATCAACAATTCGTTCCGTGACGCCGCCAGCCAGGACCACGCCCCCGAGCGCGCCATTGGCAAGCGCGAGATCCCCCACGGCGCCCATTACGGCCTTGGCCCGCATGGCGATCAGCTGGTCGAACATCTCGTCGCCTGCATCCGCGCGCTGGCGCATCGCCTGAGGGGAAATATCCTCCATCTCCCGACCGAACACTTCGCAGAAAGCACTATGCACGTATTCGAGTCCCATTCCCGACGCGACCAGCTCGTTGGAGACATATCCCTGCTCACGCATCAGGACACTGGCCACATCGAATTCGATAGTGTCCCTCGGAGCATAGGCGATATGGCCGCCCTCCCCCGTCAGCACGCGCCATGCATCATCCCCCAGCGGGAACAGTGTCGCGACCCCAAAGCCGGTGCCAGGCCCGGCCACGATGACAGGCAAATCCGGAATCTCTTCTCCGGGCAGGATTTCCTCGAAATAATCCGAAGAATGCTCCGGCACAGAGCGCGCCATTGCCGTGAAATCATTAATGATCTGGATGTCGTCAAAATCGTACTGACTGCACAGGCGCTTGGCCGATACATGCCAGTTCCGGTTGGTCAGCATCACTTCACCGTCGCGCACCGGCCCGGCCATGGCAAAACAGGCCCGCTTTGGATTCAGGCCCGTATCTTCAAGATACTGGCGCAACGCGTCATCGAACGTCTCGAAATTGTCTCCCGCCAATTTCGCAAACTCATCAATCTCGATCTTTCCGCCACGCTTTTCAGCCAACGCGAACCTGACATTGGTTCCCCCAACATCCCCGACCAACACCCGGTTACTCATACGCTCAGTCCCCCCGGCTCCAGAAATTGAACTGGCTCGCGCCATTCGCAGCCGGACCCGCCAATTCCCGGAAATAGGTGAACATCTCCCGGCCAAGTCCCATACCGTTTTCATTCGGGCGGTACTCATCCGGAATGCGGGCCTCGAATTCCGTCGCATCGACCTTGATATCGAGCACGCCGCGCTCGGCATCGAAAACAATCATGTCGCCATCACGGATCTTCGCAATCGGCCCACCTCGCGAGCCTTCCGGGCTGACATGGATGGCAGACGGCACCTTGCCGCTGGCGCCTGACATACGACCGTCCGTCACGAGGGCGACCTTGAAGCCTCGGTCCTGCAGTACGGCGAGTGGCGGGGTCAGCGTATGCAGTTCGGGCATCCCGTTTGCGGCCGGTCCCTGAAAGCGGACAATCGCCACGAAATCCCTTTCCAGCTGGCCCGCATCAAAGGCGGCCTTCAATGCCTCCTGAGAGTCGAACACGATGGCGGGGGCTTCAAGAACACGATGTTCCGGTTTCACGGCAGACACTTTGCTGACGCCGAGGCCGATCGGACCGGCCATCATGCGCAGGCCGCCATCCTTCGAGAACGGGTCAGAAACAGGCCGCAGAATATCCGTATTCGCACTGGTTTCCGGTGCCGGGCGCCAAGCAGCCTTGCCGTCTTCGAGGTAAGGCTCCACCGCATATTCCGATATTGGCCCGGCCACGCCCATAGCGCTGCCATCCATCAGTCCTGCGCCCAGCAATTCCCGCACGAGGAATGCCATGCCGCCGGCGGCATGGAAATGGTTCACATCCGCCGGCCCATTCGGATAAACACGTGCCAGCAGCGGCGTCACAGCGCTGATGTCGGCAAAGTCTTCCAGCGTCAGTATGATCCCTGCTGCGGCGGCCATGGCTGGCAGGTGAAGCGCATGGTTTGTCGATCCGCCGGTCGCCATCAGGCCAACCACGCCATTCACGATCGACCGCTCGTCAATCATTTCTCCAGCGGGCATGTATTGGTCACCCTGCGCGTGAATTTCAGCCACCCTGTGCGTGGCCGCACGGGTCAAAGCCTCCCGAATTGGTGTGCCGGGATTGGCAAAGGCGGCGCCCGGCAAATGGAAGCCCATGACTTCCATCAGCATCTGGTTCGAATTGGCCGTTCCATAGAAGGTGCACGTGCCTTGGGTATGATAGCTTTCGGACTCAGCCTTGAGAAGCGCATCCCGCCCCACCTTGCCTTCGGCAAACAGCTGACGGACGCGTTGCTTTTCCGGATTGGGCAGGCCCGATGGCATGGGCCCGGCTGGCACGAAGATGGACGGGATCCAGCCGAAGCGAAGCGCGGCAATTACGAGTCCCGGCACGATCTTGTCGCAAATGCCCAGATGCATCGCGCCATCGAACACGTCATGGCTGAGGCCAATGGCAGAGGCCATGGCAATCACGTCGCGGGAGAACAGTGACAGTTCCATTCCGGTGAAACCCTGCGTCACACCATCACACATGGCGGGCACTCCGCCAGCCACCTGCGCAATCGCGTTCACCTCGCGGGCCGCTTCCCGGATGAATTTAGGATAGTCCTGATACGGCGCATGGGCCGACAGCATGTCATTATAGGCCGTAATGATACCGATGTTCGGCCAGCCTGCGCCCAACAATTGGGTCTTCTCGATGACGGCGCACCCGGCAGAGGCATGGGCCAGACTGCTTTCCGACATGCGGCGCCGCGCGAAATCCTTCGGACGGCGGCTTCGGATCATCTCCAGATACGCCTGCCGGGAATCCCGGGAGCGATCCCGAATGCGTTCGGTCACTTCTGCGATTTTCGGGTTCATCTCTGTCATCATGCTGCCCATACGACCGTCAAACGCGGCCCCAGTTTGTCGATTGCAAATCTGACCGGCTTTTCATCCACCGGCGCGGTCAATGCCGCTTCGAACACCGCCTTCTTTGAGTCGCCGAAGATCAGAAGGATCGCGGCGGCTGCGCTCGTCACGGCCTTACCCGTCAGCGTCATCCGCTGTGTATGATTACCCGCAACGGGGCATCCGGTTGCATCAATCGATGCGATTGTCGTCTCGCTTGCCAGCGCCTCGGAGAGACCGGCCGATCCGGGGAACCAACTCGCCGTATGACCGTCTTCGCCCATGCCGAGCAGGACGACATCCGCAGGCGCGCAATGTGGCGCGTAGGCCATGTCGCGGTCTGTCCTCGCCGCCTGCGGCGCGGGATCAAAAGTTTTCATTGGCAGGAACCCGGCTGAACCGGCACGCCCCTTCAACAGGCGACTGCGGACGAGCCGCTCATTCGAGGCGTCGTCTTCCGGATTGACCCAGCGCTCGTCCACGAGACCGACCATCACACGCGCCCAGTCGATCTCAGTTGAGGTCAACGCATCAAACACGCCGCCCGGCGTAGAACCGCCGGATACCATGAGAGACGCAGTTGCTTTCGACTCCAGAGCCTTTTCGAGACCACCCACAATGAATTGTGTGGCAAAACGGGTTGCCTCTTCGCGGCTATCAAATGCCATGAGTTCATGGGCCAGTCCGCTCATGAGCCTTCCCACCAGGCCCGGCCATCCCGGTCCATCATCATGGCGGCTGCAAGTGGGCCATCCGACCCGGCCGAATAGGCTTCCGGGGGTTCACCGGACTGTTCCCAGGCTTCGATCAGACCATCAACCCACGTCCATGCCGCTTCGACTTCATCCTTGCGCATGAACAGGGACAGGTTTCCGCGCACCACATCCATCAGGAGGCGCTCATAGGCATCTGGATACCGTACCGTGAAGCTCTCGGCATAGGAAAGGTTCAGCGGCAAGGATTTGACACGCAGGCCGCCCGGCCCCGGCTCCTTGATCTGCACGAACAGGCGGACGCCTTCATCCGGCTGCAGACGAATGACCAGCCTGTTCGCGCTTTCATACCCTTCCCCGAACAGGGAATGCGGCGTCGGCTTGAACTGAATGATGATATCCGAGTGCCGGTGCGACATGCGCTTGCCGGTCCGCAGATAGAACGGCACGCCTGCCCAGCGCCAATTGTCGATATTGGCCTTGATTGCCACAAAGGTCTCGGTTGAGCTGACCGTCTCCGAGCTGAGCTCTTCGAGGTATCCCTTGACCGGCTTGCCATCCTTGACGCCCGCCTTGTATTGCCCCCGGACGGTCTGCTTCTTCGCAGCCTCGCCCGTGATGGGCGTCAGCGCGTTCAGCACCTTGATCTTCTCGGTACGCACATCGTCATCTTCGAGCTGGTTCGGTGGCTCCATCGCCGTCAGGCACAGCAGCTGGAGCATGTGGTTCTGCACCATGTCCCGCAGGGCGCCGGACTTGTCATAGTAATCGGCCCTGCCCTCCAGGCCGAGATCCTCGGCGACGGTGATCTGGACATGGTCAACATAGTTGCGCGACCAGATCGGTTCGAACAGCATATTGGCGAAGCGCAGCACCATGAGGTTCTGCACCGTCTCCTTGCCGAGATAATGGTCGATCCGGAAAACCTGCCGCTCTGCATAGACTTCGGCGACGCCATCATTGATGGCCTTGGCGGATTCGAGATCCGTCCCAATGGGCTTCTCAAGCACGACCCGCGTATTGCCGTGCGACAGGCCAGCCTTTCCGAGTGCCTGACAAATCTGAACGTAAAGGCGCGGAGATGTGGCGAGATAGAACACGCATGGCCGGTCATCATCGAGCGTCAGGAAGGATTTCAGCGTCGCCCAATCGGCATCTTCCTGAGTGGCATCAATGGAGACGTAATGGATCAGTTTCTCGAACTTGGTCCATTCCTTGGCATCCCAATTGTCGCCGGAAGCAGACTCGCAGGCCTCCTTGGCCATCTTGCGATATTCCTTGCTGTCCATCTCGCTGCGGGCCGTTCCGACAATGCAGCTGGATTCGGGGATCTGTCCGTCAAGCCACCGGTGAAACAGGGCCGGCAGGAGCTTTCGCCGGGAAAGGTCGCCGGTGCCGCCGAAGATAACGATGTCGAAGGGTTCGACGGGGATGAATTTTGCCATCAGGCAGTCTCCAGAACGTTCGGGGTGAACATTGTGCGGGATAAGGTCAAAAATGGACTGTTCCCAGGTGTTTTCCAGTGTTTCAGGCTATTAGCCTGACTCGGAAAGACGGCATGCCGCAAATTTTGGTATCGCCATTCTGCATTTGGCATCGCCTCCCCGGCCTATTATGTTTCTCTGCAAAATTTGCAGAGTCTTTGTTCAAGGGTCTGGACGAATGGACCAGACATGTGACAACGTTGTTTTTGGGGTTCATAAGCGGAGGAAGCACAGGATGTCCAGCACAAGAACGCGGTTGGAAGATCTTGCTGCGATCGCAGGTGTCTCCATCGCCACCGTTTCGCGCGCCCTCAACAACAGTCCCGCCGTCAATGATGAGACCAAACGCCGGGTCTGGAAGATTGCTCGCGAGCACAATTACAATTTCCGTCCCTCCATGCCGGCGCTCCTGTCCGGCGCTGCCGCAACCATTGCAGTCGTGGTGCCCACGCTGGCCGGTCGTCAGACCGAGGTTTCGGATCCTTTTTTCCAGGAATTGATTGGCGGGCTCAGCGAAGCCGGGCGCGCAGCCGGATGCGATGTGCTGATCTCTTATCTGGCCCCCAAGAACCAGGACGATCTCGCCTCGATCATGACGGCGAACCGCGCCGAGGGCGTGATCTTTCTGGGCCAGAGCTTCCTGCACGAGCGATTCAACCAGCTTGCCGAGGCTGAAAGCCGTTTCATTGTCTGGGGCGCTGAAATTCCGGGACAGAAATATTGCTCGGTCGGATCGGACAATCTGCGGGGTGGCAAGCGGGTCACTTCGCACCTCCTGAATCTGGGGCGCCGGCGGATTGCTTTTGTCGGTGACACTTCCAATCCGGAAATCCTGCAACGCTATGAAGGCTACATCGCGGCGCATCGGCGCGCGGACGTGCCGCTCGACGCGGATCTGACCCTGCAGTCCAGTTTCGATGTCGAATCGGCCGAAGCCGCCATTGCCAGCTTGCTGGAACGCGGCGTCAAATTCGATGCCGTGGTCGGGGCGAATGACTTGATTGCGTTGGCGGCCATTCGCAGCCTGCTCAAGGAAGGCGTACGCGTACCAGACGATGTTTCAGTCGTCGGCTATGACGATCTCCAGCTGTCGGCCTATGGCTATCCCGCGCTGACCACGATCTCGCAGGAGCCTGCCCGGGCCGGGCGAATGCTCGTCGCAAAGCTGATCGCGTCAGCGGACACAGGCAGTATGCGGTCCGAACGCCTGCCGACTGAGCTTGTTGTCCGGGAATCGTGCGGCCTCGCCTAGAGCCGCGCAATCCGGCACGAATAGGGTAGGACGCTTTTATCGGCTGCGCCATCAAATCCTGCGGATGCAAGAATTTGTTCAGCTGAAGCGCCCGCGATTGGCGCGGTTAACTCCGTGCCTCCGAAATTGAAGACGCACTCGACCGTTTCACTTTCGTAGATTCGATGAAACACGAGCAAGTCTCCTGACGCCTCCTGAAACGCGATATCCCCATATCGCAACGCATCTGAATCGGAGCGCACCGCAGCCAAAAGGCGTGTAAACGCAAGCGCCGAATTCGGCTCAGCCTCCTGAACGTCGACCGCCCGTGCGGCATGGCCTTGCCCGATCGGCAACCAGGGCCGCGCTTCACTGAAGCCGCAATAGGGTCCGGCCTCAAACCACGGCATCGGTGTTCGCGCGCCATCGCGGCCAAGGGTACGCGGCCAGTTTGCAATCGCTTCCGGGTCCTGCAGGTCTTCCAAAGGGATTTCCGCCTGTGGCAGGCCCAGCTCCTCGCCCTGATACAGGATCGGATTACCACGGAGGCAAAAGAGCAAAGCATTGGTCAGTTTCGCGCGAACACTCTCGTCCACGTCATCGAACCAGCGACTGACGCAGCGCGGCGCATCATGGTTCGAGAACGCCCAGGACGGCCAACCCTCACTGGGCGCTCCCAGCCAGTTGCTTTGCGACGTAGCCACTGCCTCGGCGCTCAGGCGCTTTGCATAAAGGAAATCGAAGCTATAGGCGGAATTGAGATGCGTCTCTCCCTCTGTATAGGCGCGCATTTCCTTGAGCGGCTGCAGCCCCGGAACCTCGGCCACGGAGAAAATATCGCCATACTCATCCATCAACCCCCTCAACCGCCGGAGGAATACCGGCAGGTCCGGATGGGACTGATTATGGACATGTTCCTGCAAATCGAACGGTCGTGACACGTTTCTGGGAGCGGGTGATCTGGCCGGATTGTCCCGGAACTCCGGATCGAACAGGGAGAAATTCAATGCGTCCAGCCGGAACCCGTCGACGCCGCGATCCAGCCAGAACCGCATGACGTCGATCAGGGCTTGCTGAACCTCTGGATTATGGAGATTGAGCTGCGGTTGGCTCGGCAGGAAATTGTGCATGAAATATTGCTGTCGGCGCGCATCCCACGTCCAGGACGGTCCGCCGAAGACGGCTTGCCAATTGTTCGGGGGCGTTCCATCCGGTTTCGGATCCTTCCAGACATACCAGTCCGCGCGCGCATTCGTGCGATCCTGACGGCTTTCCGCGAACCATGCATGCGCATCAGACGAGTGCGCATACACCTGATCGATAATCACTTTGAGACCGAGCGCGTGGGCACGCTCCAGCAACCGATCAAAATCGCCCAGCGTCCCGAAAACCGGGTCTACATCGCAATAATTGGCCACGTCATAGCCGAAATCCTTCATGGGCGAGGTGAAGAAGGGCGAGATCCAAATGCCATCCACCCCAAGAGACGCGATATGGTCGAGACGCTGTGTGATGCCGTTCAGATCTCCAACGCCGTCCCCATTCGTATCCTGGTAAGAGCGCGGATAGATCTGGTAGATCACCGCCCCTTTCCACCAGGGATGAGGCGATTGGGGGTTGGGTGCGTTCGACATGGCCAAGGTCATTTCCGTTGATTCCGGGCCAGCATCGCATCGCTCCGCGATTTTTCAATCGCACGAATGCGCGCCCGATACAGCTACGACATCAGGCAAGCGGGAGGAAAAATGGAAATACGCCTGGCAGGGGCAGCAGGACTCGAACCCGCGACCCTCGGTTTTGGAGACCGATGCTCTACCAACTGAGCTATACCCCTTCAGGCGAAACAGCGGTTTGCCTCAAATGCCGTCATGCCGCAAGACTAGAGCTTCAGCCCTTGGAGAAAAACTGTGTCCCGCATTCCCTATCCTGAAATTGATGCCCTTTCTGATGACAACAAGGCCTTTCTGGAGAAGCTCGCGCCGCTCAATCTCTTCCGAATGCTGTCGCATGCGCCCCATTTGCTCAAACCCTTTGTCGGCTTGGGCACGGCTTTCCTCCAGCAGGGAAAGCTGGACCCGGTCACCCGGGAATGCGTCATCCTGCGTGTCGGATACTTGTCCAATGCCAAGTATGAGACCACCCAGCACGAAGCAATCGGCTTGGCGGTCGGCATGGATGAAGAGCTGATAGCGGCGGTGAAAGCCGGGCCTCACGCTGACGGTTTGAGCCACGAGCAGAAGCTTGCGCTGACTTTCACCGACCATCTGGTGACCCACCCCCACCCCTCTGATGGGGCGCTCAAGCCGGTCCTCAAACATTTTGGCACCCCCCTGCTGGAAGAGCTCGTCCTGCTGATCGGCTATTACATGATGGTCTGCCGGTTCCTTGAAACCTTTGGTGTGGAAGTCGAAGAGGGCGGCCCCAAGGGGGCTGAGATCACCCGGACCTGACCGCCAGACACAAAAAGGCCGCCCTT
>DHZF01000002.1 GCA_002414505.1 Hyphomonas sp. UBA5111
CGCTATAGCGGGTTCCAGCTGGCAATGAAGGAACATGGTCTCGACATCGATCCCAATCTCGTTCGGCGCGGTCGCTTCACCTATCGGAGCGGCATGGAAGCGGCCGACAAGATGCTGGATCTCACAGACCAGCCCACGGCAATCTTTGCCAGCAATGATGACATGGCCGCCGGCGTGATCGCGTCGGCTTTCCGACATGGCAAGCGCGTGCCGGAAGACATTTCCGTGGTCGGATATGATGACACGCCCATCGCGAGCGCGATCTGGCCACAGCTGACCACGGTTCGCCAGCCGATCGCCGAAATGGGCTACCAGTCAGTCGATTTGCTGGCATCCTTCATCACCCAGGAAGAGGGCGAAGCGGGCGATCTGAACCCCGTTCTGGATGTCGCGATCATCGAACGCGATTCCGTCATCAAGGTCTGAAGCCAGACGTTTCAGGCCTCGCGGATGGTCAGGCTGATCCGTGCTGACAGCGTTTCACCGGGGGCAAGGCTGTGCAGCCCTGTCAGTTCGGCCGGATGCTGGCTGTTGACCGCGTCGGGCGCGTGGCTGACCGGTTCGACGCAGAAGAAATCCTGTCCCTTTGGCGTGTAGATCACCATGTGACCGAGCACAGCGTCCGAGACCATTTCAACGCGCAGGTTCCGGCTGGGCCATTCGATGCAGCTGAGCCGGTCTGAAACGGTGAAGGCATTGTCGAGGTCAAGTTCATCGACGACCCGCCAGTCGGACACATCAGCGCCCGCGGCCGGCACATCCAGCCTGTCGGGGATCATGCCCTCATCCGACGTCCAGACCCGGTCGACCGGCACGGTCACGCGCGCATCCATGCGAGGGAAATAGGGGTGCCAGCCAAGACCGGCAGGCATGGGGTCTTCACTCTGATTGGTCAGGCGAAGCGTCAGGTCCAGGCCATCTTCCCGCAGGGTGAAATCCTGTTCCGCGCGATAGGCCCACGGCCAGTCTCCGGGCCTGTAGTCAAACACCAGCCGCGCATGATCGCTGCCATGCTCTGCCACCTGCCAGGCCGCATGCCAGGCCTGACCGTGAATGGCGTGCGGTTCGGGCAGGAAGTTCGGCGCGAGGGACACAGCGTGGCCATTCCAGACAAAGCGGCCTTCGGAAATCCGGCCTGAGAACGGGAATAGGGGGAAACCCCCAGTCTGCAGCGGGCTTTCATCCGCAGTGCGCGCAAAAGGGCGCAGAATGTCCTGGGTCTTGTAGGTCAAGCCGCCCACACTGCCGCCGAGGTCGGGCAGCAAGGTCAACTTCATGGCTTTGGTTTCGAGTATGAGGCGCGACAGCGCAGTTGAATCGGCCAAACCCCGATCTCCCTTATCCGCAAGTGTTGGCTACAAAGCATGCTAACGCTAACATGAAAAGCTGGATCGGTCTTTTTGCCGGACCTTGACGTTGCGGCAGAGGCGGATCTGCCGCGTTTCGGCGAGTTGATATTCCGCTCTTGCGATGGCAAAGGTGAAATGATAGCGGTATCATTTAGTGGACAGCTGCACTCAGACGGGCTGCCAAGGAGGACATTCGAAACGTGTTTCTAGGGATCGACATAGGCACATCCAGCGTGAAGGCAGCGCTGATTGATGAGGCAGGACGCCAGGTTGAAGTCAGCCAGGCGGAGCTCCCGATTTCGCGCCCCAAACCCCTCTGGTCCGAACAAAATCCATCCGATTGGTGGACCGCCACGAACATGGCCGTCGCCAAACTGGATGTGAATCGCCGTCATCAGGTGAAGGCTGTCGGCCTGTCCGGCCAGATGCATGGCGCGACCCTGCTCGACAAGTCGCTCGCCTCGATCCGGCCGGCCATTCTCTGGAATGATGGGCGCAGCTTCGAAGAATGCCGAGACCTGCAGGAGAGCACACCCGCTTTCGTGTCCAAGGGCGGCAATCTCGTGATGCCCGGCTTTACCGCGCCGAAGCTCGAATGGGTGCGCCGGCACGAGCCGGAGGCCTTCGACAAGGTGCACAAGGTGCTCCTGCCAAAGGATTATGTGCGCCTGCGCATGACAGGCGATCTGGCGTCCGACATGTCGGATTCGTCCGGCACGCTCTGGATGGATGTTGCCGCGCGGACCTGGTCGGAAGAATTGCTCGCGGCCTGCGGCCTGACGGTCGATCACATGCCAAAGCTCTATGAGGGTCATGAAGTGACCGGTGTTCTGCGCCAGGAAGCGGCCGAAGCCTGGGGCATGGACCGCGTGCCGGTGGTTGCCGGCGGCGGCGACAATGCAGCGGGCGCAGCCGGGGTCGGCGTGATCGACGAGGGCGAAGCGCTCCTCTCCCTCGGAACCTCCGGCGTGATTTTCGTTGCGGGCAATACGTTCCGTTCCAATCCCGATTCTGCGGCGCATGCCTTCTGCCATGCCTTGCCGGACCGGTGGCACCTAATGTCAGTCATGTTGAGCGCAGCCAGCTGCCTCGACTGGGCCGTCAAACTGACCGGGACATCCGACGCAGGTGAGCTCGTGCGGCTCGCGCAGGCAGAGGCAGGCCTTAACGGGTCTGAACTCTTCCTCCCCTATCTGTCTGGCGAACGTACGCCTCACAATAATCCCCATGCGTCGGGTGTCCTGTTCGGTCTGACCCATGATTCCGGCCCGGCGCAGATCGGCCAGGCCGTGCTCGAAGGCGTGGCCTTTGGCATGGCGGACGGCTTCCGCGCGCTCGTGGAGTCCGGCGTGGATGTGCATTCGATTTCCGTCATCGGCGGCGGAGCCCAATCGACCTATTGGGGCCGTATCCTGTCCGCCGTTCTGGATCGCCCGATGGTCTACCGCGATGGCGCAGCCACAGGCCCGGCCTATGGCGCCGCGCGTCTGGCCCGCTACGCCATAATGGGCGGCTCGGTCGATGAAATGTTCGAGGCACCCGAAGTGCTTCAGATTGTTGAGCCGAAGGAAAGCGACAGCGACCGGCTGGCCCCCAAATATGAGAAATTTGGTACATTGTACCGTATGCTGAAAGATGCGTTCTGAGGAGAAATAAAGACATGGCTGACGGACAGATCAAGGTAGGCGGCGATCCCGTCTTCAAGAACATTGACCCGATCAAGTTTGAGGGACCAGACAGCGACAATCCGCTGGCTTACCGTTATTACAACAAGGACCAGATGGTCATGGGCAAGCGGATGGAAGACCATCTGCGCATGGCCGTGTGCTATTGGCACACCTTCTGCTGGGACGGTTTTGACGTCTTCGGCGGCGGCACGTTCAACCGCCCCTGGCATGGCGCCGCGAATGACCGCGCCGCAGCCGATGCGAAGATGGCTGCAGCCTTCGAATTCTTCAGCAAGCTCGGCCTGCCTTACTATTGCTTCCACGATGTGGATGTCACCGAAGACTCTCCGACACCGGACGA
>DHZF01000056.1 GCA_002414505.1 Hyphomonas sp. UBA5111
GAGATCAAGGATTTCGTCCTGTCTGATCCGGGCGAGGATGTGGAATTCGTGCTCTGTGAGATTGGCGGCACGGTCGGTGACATCGAGGGCCTGCCTTTCTTCGAGGCGATCCGCCAGCTCGGCCAGGAACTCGGGCCTGAGCGCGCCTGTTTCATCCACCTCACGCTGCTGCCCTACATTCCGGCGGCCGGCGAGATGAAGACCAAGCCGACCCAGCACTCGGTGAAGGAGCTGCGCTCGATCGGTATCCAGCCCGACGTCTTGCTCTGCCGGTGTGACCGGCCGATCCCGGAGACCGAGAAGGGCAAGATTGCCAGCTTCTGTAATGTGCGCCTCTCCAGCGTGATCGAAGCGCGCGATGTGGGCCACATCTATGACGTGCCCGGCGCCTATCATGCCGAGGGGCTCGACAAGGAAGTCCTGTCGCATTTCCGCATCGAGGACGCCCCGGACCCGGACCTTTCCGGCTGGAGCGAGATTGCGCACACGACGCATCATCCGGACGGCAATGTCTGTATCGGTCTCGTCGGCAAATATACCGATGTGCCGGACGCCTATAAATCCGTCGCCGAGGCGCTGGCGCATGGCGGGCTCGCCAACAAGGTGAAGGTCGATATCCGCCTCATCAATTCCGAGGAATTCGATGACGAGGCCCGGCCGCTGGACATTCTGGAAGGCGTGCATGGCATCATCCTGCCCGGCGGCTTCGGGGAGCGCGGCGCGCATGGCAAGATGCGGGCGGCCCGGTTTGCCCGCGAACGCAAGGTGCCGTGCTTCGGCATCTGTTACGGCATGCAGATGTCGGTGATCGAGGCGGCCCGCAACATGGCCGGCATCGAGGACGCCAACACGACCGAGAATGACCCGAAGACCCCGGCGCCACTGGTCGGCCTGATGGAAGAGTGGACCAAGGGCAATGAGAAGGTCCTGCGCGATGCCAATACCGACAAGGGCGGCACGATGCGCCTTGGCGCGTATCCGGCGCGCCTCGTGCCGGGCAGCAAGGTCGCCGAGATCTATGGCACACTCGACATTTCCGAACGCCACCGTCACCGCTATGAGGTCAATGCGGCCTATAAAGGCGCGCTGGAAAAGGCAGGCGGGCTGTTCTCAGGCCTGTCCCCGGACGGCAAGCTGCCGGAAATCTTCGAGCTTCCGGAGCATCCCTGGTTCATCGGCGTGCAGTATCATCCCGAACTGAAATCGCGCCCGTTCGAGCCGCACCCGCTGTTTGCGAGCTTCATCGGCGCGGCGGTCAAGCAGAGCCGGCTGGTTTAGGAAACTGAGCTAATCCTGTCATCCCGGAAAGCGCGAAGCGCTTATCCGGGACCCAGCCGCCGCTTCTGCTGCTCTCTCGAAAAACAGGAAGACAAACGGTCCCTGGGTCCCGGATATTTGCTGCGCAAATTCCGGGATGACAAGTATGGGGTTCTTGCGGAGCTACGCTCATCGGGTGTGACGCCGACGGGGCGACCAGCACACCTATCCGGCGCGAAGGGTTTCGGCCGGGTGCAAGATTTCAAAAACAATCCGTCTCAGGATGAATTGAAGTGCGGCTGCACGGCGTGGGTTTCGTCCTCGAGCAATCGCGCCGTTTCGCATTGCAGGCGCGTCAGGGGGCCGTGGTGGAAGAGGCGCTTGCCGGCTTTGGCGATCAGCTGTCTGGCTTCGCCAAGGCTGCGGCGGATCTTTTCGATATAGCGATCGCGGTGGTCCATCGCATGGTCGAGGGCCATCAGCCGACGGACGAGGCGTTTGGCGGGCAGGATGTCCTCCGGATATTTCGCGTATTCATGGATATCGGGGACGTCATCCGCGTCGAGGAAGCGGATGCGCGGACCAGTCCTGAAGACGGGCCTGGGCGGTGCGGCATCCGGGCGCTGTGTGCGCGTCTCGAACAGGCGGAAAATTGGCTGGGTTGGGCAGGCGACGTGTTGCGCGGTGTCTCGCGCGCGTGCCGGACCTGAACTGGCTGTCTCGCGGGGGAAGGCGGGCAGGGCGCCCAGTTCGGCGGCGCAGAGATAGAGGCAGCGGCGCAGGGCCGGTTCGGCCTGGGACAGGAAGCGCGACAGGCGCGAAATTGCGTGGCGCGGCAGGAGCGGGGTGTGCGGCGTCAGGCCGAGCCGCTCGCGCAACTGGATCACGCCGAGGCTGATGACGTTCAGCATCAGCCAGACGGCAGAGCGGATTTCCTGTGGGGGTGCATAGCGCATGTCGGACATGGGCTGAGGATGCGGGGCGGGGGTCCCGGTCGGAGTGGAGATTGGCCGGGCTTTGTTTTTATTGTGATATTTTGAGGGGAGGTGCGGGATAATATAGTCCGCATCCCCGGCGAAGGACGGGGTCTCAAGCGGGCGCGGCGCAGAGCCAGCCGAGGGAGACTCCGGCCTGCGCCGGAGAGACGGGTGTGGTTCTAAGCCTTAGAGACCTGGAACTGGCCGACATTGATGCGGCCATCGGTGAAGCCGGCTTCGCAATAGGACAGGTAGAAATTCCACATGCGGCGGAAGGGTTCGTCGAAATCGAGCTTGGCGATCGTGTCCCAATGGGCGTTGAAATCGCGGGCCCATTCGCGGCAGGTGCGGGCGTAATCCTGTCCGAAATAGGTGACGCCGTCATGGCGGAGGCCGGCGGTGTGGAACTCGTCCTTCAGCGCCTTCTCACTGGGCAGCATGCCGCCCGGAAAGATATGACGCTGAATGAAGTCGACGCGCTTGCGGTAACGCGGGAACAGCTCGTCATCAATGGTGATAATCTGGAGTGCGGCGCGGCCGCCCTGTTTCAAACTGTCGAATATCTTTGCGAAATAGCTCGGCCAGTAGGATTCGCCGACCGCCTCGAACATTTCGATGGAGGCGACGCCATCATAGCTGCCCTGATGGTCGCGATAGTCTTCGAGGCGGATTTCGACGCGCTCACTGAGGCCCTGTTTCTGCATCCGCTGCATGGCGAAATCGCGCTGGGAGGGCGAGATGGTCAGGCAGGTGACCTTGGAGCCGCGCTGCTTGGCGGCATATTCGGCAAAGCCGCCCCAGCCGCAGCCGATTTCGAGGATTTCCGAAGATGGCCCGGCATTGATCCGGTCACAGATGTTCCGGTACTTGTTGTGCTGGCCCTGTTCGAGGCTCATGTTCGGGCTGTCGAAGATGGCCGAGGAATAGGTCATCGTCGGGTCGAGCCAGAGGCTGTAGAAATCATTGCCCAGATCATAATGGGCCATGATGTTCTTCTTCGCACCCTCGCGGGAATTGCGATTGAACATGTGGCGGACCATGTTGACCCAGCGGACCAGCGCGCCACCGACGGCCAGCTTGCCGATATTCTCGAAATTGGCGGAGAAGAAGCGCAGCACTTCGGTCAGGTCCGGCGTTGACCAGTCGCCATCCATATAGGCTTCGGCAAAGCCGACATCGCCGCCGGCCATGGCGCGTTTCACGAAGTCGTAATTGTGGACAATAATGGTGGCGTGCGGACCGGTTTCGTCGTGGCGGTATTCGAGCACGCGGTCGCCGGGCAAGACAAAGGACACGCTGCCCTTCTGGGTGTTGAGCAGCGCGAAGGCAGCCAGACGAAAGCTTGTCGGAACGTCTTTCAGGTTCCGAATGGTCTGGGTGCTGGCTTTGATGACCTCGGTCATGCGGCATCCTTCCGGGTGTCAGAATTACTTATTTGCAAGGGTAAGGCAATTGTCGTGCCGGATTTTGGCGGGGCAGGCTTGCGGCGATAGGCGGCGCCGCGCAGCCAGATCTTCAGGGCCTGCCAGTGGATTCCGAGCGTGACGCCAAGGGTCGAGAGCGGATTGGTGACAGCGAGTTTCAGCAAATTCGCGCCGGTCGCGGGCCTGCGCCGGGCGGTGATGTTGGCCATGTGCAGGCAGGTTTCATCTTTCAAGCTTTCCACGACCACTCCCAGCTTCTCCTCCGGCGAACGCAGGGTGAAACGGTAGGTTCCGGTCACGTCGAAGAAAGGCGAGACATGAAAGGCCTTGGGCGCGGTATGCGCGTTGCGTCCGTCGCTGACGGCGGCGACATAGCAATGGGTTTCGCCGAATGTGTTGTTCACCTCGTAGAGGATGCCGCGCAAATCGCCGTCCGGTCCGTAGCCATACCAGAGCGAAAGCGGCGCGAATTTGTAGAAGAGGTGACGCGGAAAGGTGACGAGGCGGATGGCGCCGCCGTCCAGCGTGACGCCGGCCTTGGCGAGTTCGGCTTCGGCCCAGGGGCGCAGCGGCGCGTCCTTTTGTTTGGGGCCGTGGTCTTCACTGCGGAAGGAAAACAGGCCCGGCGCGTTGACGCTGAACAGGGCAGAGCTGGCGGCGGCCTCGTCCAGCCGGTCGATGTCGAGATCGATCAGGACGAGGTCATAGGCAAAGCGCCGCTCGAAAGGGTGGTAGCGCACATGCACGGTCTGGCCTGTCCAGAGGCTGAGGGCCGGCTGTTGGTGCGGGGCGGTCAAACGGACACCTCGGCGGCAATTTCCATCCGGCGGGCCTTGCGGGCGGGGCGGGCAATCTCGACGCCTTCAGCCGTCCACGGTACGGCGCCGCCAAGGGAGAGCGCGGCAGACAGGCCGGATTTCAGGCCATCCTCATGAAATCCGCGGCCCATCCATGCGCCGGCGATCCAGAGCCCGTCCTGGCCCTGAATGCGGTTCAGGCCGCGCACGGCCGCTTCGGCGGCGGCGTCGAACTGGGGGTGGTCGAAATCATATTCAAGGAAGGTGAGGTCCTCGCGCGGCGGCGTATCGGGGTTCAGCGTGATGAAGAGCGGGCGGTCATCGGAGAGACCCTGCAGCCGGTTCATCCAGTAGGTCAGGCAGATGTCGCCGCTTTCCTGTTTCAGCACGTTCCAGCTGGCCCACGCGGCCTTGCGGGATGGCATCAGCGCCGGGTCGCGGTGGAGGTAAATGCGGTTCGGCCGGTAGCGGACCGAGCGGAGCAGGAAGGCCTGATCGTCGAAATGCTCCTCGGTCAGACGCAGGGCCTGGTCGGAATGGGTGGCGAGGATGACATCGTCAAAGAGTTCGCGCCGGCCATCCGTGGTGACGAGGGCGACGTGGTCGCCGAAGGGGAAGAGGCGTTCGACGCCGGTCTCAAGACGGAGCCGGTCGCCCAGTTCGGCGGCGACGCGGCGGACATAGTTCTGGCTGCCGCCGGTGACGGTCCGCCATTTCGGGCGCTCCTTGTGCATCAGGCGGTGATTATCGAAGAAGTGGAAGAAGCTGCTCGCCGGATAGTGCAGCATCTTGGCTTCGCAGGTCGACCAGATGGCCGCGCCCATTGGCAGGATGTAGTTCGTGCGGAAGTCCGTATCGAAACCATGCCGGTCAAGCCAGGCGCCGAGCGTGGTATCCCGGATGGCGCCGTTTGCGAGCTCCTGCCGGGCAATGTCGTTGAAGCGCAGGATGGTGCGCCAGAAGCGGTGGAAGGCGGGGTTGAGGAGGTTGCGGCGCTGGGCGAAGATGCCTTTGACCGTCGAGGCCCATTCCCAGCCCTTCGGATCGGAGACGGCAAAGCTCATGTCGGACGCCTGCGTCTCGACGCCGAGCGCGTCGAAGAAGCCGATCAGGTTGGGATAGTTGAGCGCGTTATAGACGATGAAGCCAAGATCCACTGCGGTTTCATGACCGTCATAATCGAACACATGCGTGCATGCGTGCCCCCCGGCCCGGCCTGATTGTTCGTAGAGTGTTACGTGTGCGGAATTGCGCAGCGCCCATGCGGCGCCAAGCCCTGAAATTCCCGATCCAATGACAGCGATACGTTTCATGCGGCGTCTCTTTTTTCTTTCAGCGTGTCATAGGCCTCCAGCGCGCGCTGGCGGGCGCCGGAATGGTCGACAATAGGTTTCGGATAGGTCTCGCCGAGCGTGATGCCGGCTTTCCTGAGGATGGCGTCATCGGCCTCCCACGGGGCGTGGAGGTATTTGTCGGGCAAATCTTTCAGCTCCGGACAGTAGCGGCGGACATAGGCGCCGGTTTCGTCGAACTTGCTGCCCTGGCTGATCGGATTGAAGACGCGGAAATAGGGCGCGGCATCGGCGCCGGAGCCGGCGGTCCATTGCCAGCTGGCGGCATTGTTGGCGGGGTCGGCGTCAACCAGCGTGTCCCAGAACCATGCCTCACCCTGTTGCCAGGGCAGGAGGAGGTGCTTGGTCAGGAAGGAGGCGACAATCATCCGTACCCGGTTGTGCATCCAGCCGGTCTGCCAGAGCTGGCGCATGCCGGCATCGACCATCGGATAGCCGGTCTGGCCTTTGGTCCATGCCTTGAAGGCGGCGGTGTCAGTGCGCCAGGGCATGAAGTCGAAGGCGGCATTGTAATTCTCGGAGGCGAGGGCCGGATTGTAGAAGAGGAGTGTATGAGAGAATTCCCGCCAGCCGATTTCGGAGAGGAAATTGTGGCCGTCCGTTTCGGGGACAGTCCCGGCTTCCATCCCCGCATGGACGGCGCGCCAGATCTGTAACGGGCCGATCTCGCCAAAGCGGAGATGTGGGGAGAGGCCGGAGGTGGAGGTATCGAGGTCCGGGCGGTTGCGGTCCGCCTTGTAGCCCTTGATGGGGCCGTCGAGGAAGTCTTCGAGCCGCGCGATGGCGCCGTCTTCGCCGGGGGTCCAGTCGGCAAAACCGGTGGACCAGTCCGGACTGGACGGGTGCAGGCCCCAATCGTCGAGGGCTTCGCTGTCGAGCCTGGGGCCGCTCAGTTTTGTCTGGCGGCCATAGGTGGTGCGAGCGTGGAAATTGCTGCGGGCGGCGCGCCAATAGGGGGTGAAGACCTTGTAGTATCCGCCGGCATTGGTCTCGACCTGCCAGGGCTCGTTGAGGAGGCGGGCATTGTAGCTGGAGACGTCAATGCCGCGCGTGGTGAGCGCGTCTTTGAGGTGGGCGTCGAGGTCGCGTTCGGCCTTGTCATAGCGCCGGTTCCAGAACACGGCGTGCGCGCCGGTCTCTTCGATCACGGCGTTCAGGACATCCTCTGAGCCGCCGGAGCGGAGGGTCAGCTGGGCGCCAGCCTGCCGAATACTGGCCGCCAGCGCGCGCAGGGATTTGTCGAGCCACCATTTCGAGGCGCCACCCATCGGGCGCAGACCTGGCGTCTCTTCGTCGTGGACATAGAGCAGCACCAGCGGGCGATGGGAGGCGACCGCCGCGTGCAGGGCCGGATTGTCCGTAAGGCGCAGGTCTTCGCGGAACCAGACGATGGCAGGCGCAGATTGTGACACGAGACCTCCGGGCAGTGGTGAACGGTTTCTCTCTATCTACGCATGGGGGGTGGAAATGGATCATCGGGGGGTGAGCCTTGGTCTTCCGCCATCCCCTTTCGGGCGGTATACCCCTTCGATGTTCTCAAGAATCATACGCCCCAGCGGAGTGTAACCGATATGTCAGGCGCACATCTTCCGGGTCTCATCCATGCCGCTGCCGGCAAGCGCGTCGTCTGTGTCGGCGACGTCATGCTCGACCGGTTCATCTATGGCGGCGTGACGCGCATTTCGCCGGAAGCGCCGGTGCCGATCATGCGGCGGACCCGCGAGGCAGCCATGCCGGGCGGCGCAGGCAATGTGGCGCGCAACCTCGCCTCGCTGGGCCTGTCGGTTTCGCTGATCGGGGTCGTCGGTGATGATGGCGAGGGCCGGGAACTGGCTGCCTTGCTGGGCGATATTGACGGGGTCGATGCCGATCTGATCGCGATGCGCGACCGCTCGACGACGCTGAAGACGCGGTTCGTGGCAGGTGGCCAGCAGCTGCTGCGCGTCGATGCCGAGGATACGAGCCCTATCGGGCCGAGCCCCGAAGCCGAACTGATTGCCTCCATCGCCGATGAAGCTAGCCATGCCAGCGTGATCATCCTGTCGGATTATGCCAAGGGCGCGGTGACGGATGGCGTGATCGCGGCGGCGCTGGCGGCGGGCGACCAATATGGCATCCCGGTGATTGCCGACCCGAAGGGGCTGGATTTCACGCGCTATGGCGCGGTGGATCTCATCAAGCCGAATGCAAACGAACTGGCGGCGGCCATGGGCCTGAAGGTCGAGACCGACAAGGACGTGGATGATGCGCTGATGGCCGCGCAGACCCTGTTGATGGCGAAATCCATTGTGGTGACGCGCGCCGCCAAGGGCATGTCCTATGCCATTGAGGGCGAGCCTGCGGTGCACCTCAGCGGTCAGGCGCGGGAGGTCTATGACGTGTCCGGCGCAGGCGATACGAGCATCGCGGCGCTGGCGCTGGGGCTCGCGGGCGGCGGATCGGTTGCGGATGCGGTCAGCCTGGCGATCACGGCCTCGGGCATCGCGGTCGGCAAGGCAGGCACGGCGACCGTCTCGGCCGATGAGATGATTACGGCGCTGCAAATGGGCTTGCGTAATGGCGGGGTCAGCTACCTGACCCTCGATGCCGCCAAGGCGCAGGTTGCGTCCTGGCGTGACGCCGGTCTGACAGTGGGCTTCACCAATGGCTGTTTCGACATCCTGCATCCGGGGCATTTGCGGGTGCTGGAAGAGGCCAAGTCCCGGTGCGGGCGGCTGGTGGTCGGGCTGAACTCCGATGCGTCGGTCAAGCGCCTGAAAGGGCCGACACGCCCGGTCAATGATGCGGATTCCCGTGCGCGGGTCCTGTCAGGCCTGATGGCGGTCGATGCGGTCGTCGTGTTCGAGGAAGACACGCCCGGCGCGCTGATCGAGGCCCTGCAGCCGGATCTGCTGGTCAAGGGCGGGGATTATTCCATCGAGACGATTGTCGGCGCAGATACGGTGCAGGCGCGGGGCGGGACGGTGCATATCGTGCCGCTGGTGGATGGCCAGTCGACCACGGCGGCGATTGCGCGGGCTCAGTCAAAAACGGAGTGAGCGTGGCGGCCCTTGGGCCAGCGCGTCAGTTGGCGACGCCCTTTTTCAGCTCGTAACGGCCCCGGCCGGTCTCGTTGAACCATTCCTGGATGTCCGGATGGCTCAGCGGCGTGTCGGAATCATCGATGATGAGGTTCTGTTCCGAGACGTAGGCCACGTAATGGGTCCGCTCATTCTCGGCAAAGAGGTGGTAGAAGGGCTGGTCCTTGCGGGGACGCACTTCTTCGGGAATGGAATCATACCATTCGTCGGTATTGGCGAAGACCGGATCGACGTCGAAAATGATGCCGCGAAACGGGAAGTGCCGGTGGCGGACAACCTGTCCGATCTGGAACTTCGCCAGCAGGGGCGTGATGTCATTATAGCGCTGGTCCCGGTCGAGGGGGCGGTCGAGCAATAGCGGATCCTCGGCAACCTTACGGCGACCGAGCCCGATGCTGCGTTGCAGCCAACCCAAGAGCGATACGCGTCTGGCCATTTCCCACTCCTGTGTTACACCATGCACCAACTGAAAAACTTGGGCCACACTATGGCTGAAAAAAAATCAGCGGTCCGGCGCGGAAAACGCGGCCGACCGCGCCCTGCCAGGGCCTCGGACCTTTACGCGGCCGTGGACCTAGGAACCAATAATTGTCGCCTCCTGGTGGCCACTCCACACGGAAAAACTTTCCGGGTGGTTGATTCGCACTCCCAAATTGCCCGTTTGGGTGAGGGCTTGCACGAAACCGGACGGCTGTCCGATGCGTCCATAGAGCGCGCCATGGATGCGCTGCAGGCGATCCGCGGCAAGCTCAAATCGCATGGCGTCGGCAAGGTCCGCTGTATCGCGACGGAGGCCTGCCGCAAGGCCGAAAATGGTCCGGATTTCATCCAGAGGGTGCACGAAGAGACCGGCCTGACCTTCAAGATCATCGGCGCCAAGGAAGAGGCGCGGCTGGCCAGTATTGGCTGTCACGATCTGATCGGGGACGACGCGCCCTCGGTGCTGGTTGTGGATATTGGCGGCGGCTCGACCGAATTGTCCTGGCTGAACGCTGAGCTTGCGCGGGCCAATGGCCTGAACGGCCTGATCCAGCGGGCACCAATCCAGAACTGGACCAGCCTGCCGCTGGGCGTGGTGACGCTGACCGAGGCCTTTGCACACCTGCCGGACGCGGAAGCCTATCAGGCGATGCTGGATCATTCCGGGGAGGTCATCGAGGCGTGGAAGGGCACGCAGGCGATCCGCTCCGCGATGGGCCTGAGAGGCGCGCACCTGATCGGCACGTCCGGCACGGTGACCTGCCTGGCAGGCGTCCACCTGAAGCTCGACCGGTATCGCCGGGACAAGGTGGACGGGACATGGATGAGCCGGACGGCGGGCGAAAAGGTGCTGAACATGCTGCGCGAAGCCGGGCCGGACGGGCGCGCGGCGCTGCCGACGATCGGTGAAGAGCGTGCGGGACTGATGCTGGCAGGCTGTGCTATCCTGGACGCGCTGTGGCGGGCCTATCCGGCCGGGCGCCTGCGCGTGGGGGATCGCGGCCTGCGCGAAGGCCTGCTGCTGAGCATGATGTATGGCCAGAAACCTGCGCGCCGGCGTCGCCGGGGCGGGCGTAAACGGCGTGATGGGGGCGAGGCCCCTCAGACCACTTCGGCACCGGAGACCGGCAATGACGGATGATGAAAAGCGCCGCTGGAAAGGCCCCGGCAAGGAGAGCAAGAACACGTCCGGCCGGCAGATGACCGAACGCAAGGTGATTGCGCACCGGGCCAAGAATGAAAGCTCCAAGCGCTGGATCGAGCGCCAGCTGCAGGATCCCTATGTCCGCAAGGCCAAGGATGAAGGCTATCGCGCGCGGGCGGCCTACAAGCTGCTGGAAATCGACGAGAAGATGGAGTTGCTGCGCAAGGGCCAGCGGGTCGTGGACCTTGGCTGCGCGCCGGGCGGCTGGATGCAGGTGGCACTGAAGAAGGGCGCGCTGGAAGTGGTCGGGATCGACCTGCTGCCGGTGGAACCGATCGAGGGCGCGCACATTATCGAGGGCGACGTCAACAATCCCGAAGATGTCGAGAAGCTGCTGGAGGGCCTGACCGGCAAGCCGGATCTCGTCCTGTCAGACATGGCCGCGAACACGACCGGGCACAAACAGACAGATCATCTGCGGACCGTGGCGCTGGTGGAAATGGCGGTGGCGTTCGCGCTGGAGCATCTGGCCCCGGGCGGCACCTTCTGTTCCAAAGTGTTCCAGGGGGGCGCAACCAAGGAAGTGCTCGACACGCTGAAGGCCCATTTCAAGACGGTGAAGCACATCAAGCCGCCCTCCAGCCGGGCGGGCAGTCCGGAAATCTTCGTGGTGGCAAAAGGCTTTAAAGGCTGACGCGACGGGCGCGTGTCAGAAGCGCCAGTCGATCGTGTTCTGTACCCGGCGGTTCGGCCGGCGCGAGATCACCGAATTCAGGTAGGGGTCTTGTTCAGCTTGCGTCGGCTTTGGCTCATACCCCAATTTAAGCGAAACTTCGTAATGGGTTACCTGGCCTTCCTTGATGAATCCCCGGGCATTCGAGACCTCGAACCAGTCCGGTTCCCCATAAAGGTCGCGCGCCTGAATCAAGGCGCGGTCGATGGCATCGTCAACGGAAACCGGTGACAATCCAACGATATTGCGCATGGGGGCTCGGGCAGTAACCATGAAGTGAGTTCAGCATCCTGATAGCTGTTTGTTGCGGGTAATATGCAAGAAGTATGCAAAACTCGGGATTTGGTTCCCGAAAAACCTCATGTTGCATTCGATTCCGGTCCGATCCAGTATCGTTGAAACGGAAAAGGGAGACGATCATGGCTGTCACAGGGGGCTGTTATTGCGGGGCAATCCGGTATGAGGCGGGCGGTGAGCCGATCATGAAGGCGAGTTGCTACTGCCGGGAATGCCAGTATTTCACGGGCGGCCAGGCCAATACTTTCATGGCGATGCCGATCTCGGAATTCCGCTATACGCTGGGGCAGCCGAAGGGATTTCGCCGGGCAGATTTGGAGCGCGGCAATCTTCGCGAATTCTGCCCGACCTGCGGGACACATGTGGCCACGCGGTCCGCTTCGCTGCCGAATGCCGTGATCCTGAAAGTGGGGACGCTGGATGACCCATCGGTGTTCGGACAGCCTCAAATGACGATGCAGACCGCAGATGCCCAATGTTTCCAGCATGTCCCTGAGGATATTGCGAGCTTTGAAAGGTTCCCCGGACAATGATCAGGATGATTGCGCTTGTGCTGGCGGGTGCGGCTCTGGCGGGCTGCGCCTATCTTCAGGATGTGTATGGGGACAATTCCGGTTACGAGTCTGGCTCAGACCCCTATGAGAAGATCCAGTTTGCCGGTGAGATGGCGACCGCGGCCGAGCGCGCGGAATGCGAAGCGGCCGGCGGCAGTGTCGCGCGCGACGGGATGCGCGGCTGGGAGCAATGCATCCAGACCTTTGCCGATGCCGGAAAGGCGTGCACCGATAATGCCGATTGCCTGGGCCAGTGCCGCCTGAGCCTGGGCGATGACATGCCTGAAGCGGGCAAGCCGATCACGGGCAAGTGTCAGGCCACGGACAGCCCGTTCGGATGCTATGCCACGGTCGAGGACGGGCGGGCAACGCCTGCGCTCTGCGTCGACTAGCCTGGACCGGCAGGAGGTCCGCCTGCGCTTCGTCGCGGTGCTTCTTCAGATATTTCATGAAGGGCGTGCCGCCTGTGCCGACATGCAGCATGGCGATGCGCCGCTCGGCATCATTGGAGGTTGCAAGCTTCATGGGTCACATCCTCCCAAAAGCAATTGATTGCAATTGAAACTAACAACACTTCCTGCCGATTGACCAGAAGGCTATCTGAAGAAACCCGGTCCGGCGCAGGGATTTTCAGACGGGGACTTCACAAAGGCCCGCGACTCCCTTATTGGGCCAAAAAGGGAGCTCCCCACATGAAAATCCGACAAGCCATTACCTTCGACGACGTGCTTCTCCAGCCCGGAGCAAGCGAGGTCATGCCCGCTGACGTCAACGTCGCAACTTTCCTGACAAAAGCCATTCCGCTGAACATTCCGCTGATCTCGGCGGCGATGGACACCGTGACCGAGGCGCGCCTGGCGATTGCCATGGCGCAGTCCGGCGGGATTGGCGTGATCCACCGCAATCTCTCGATCGAACAGCAGGCCGGTGAAGTGGCCATGGTGAAGAAATATGAGAGCGGTGTGGTGATGAACCCCGTGACGATCTCGCCGACTGCGAGCCTTGGGGATCTGGTCGAGTTGAAACAGCGCACCGGCTTTTCCGGCGTGCCGGTCGTGGACAAGAGCGGCAAGGTGGTCGGCATCATCACCAATCGCGACACGCGCTTTGCCGATGATGTTTCGGAATCGGTGGCAAACCTGATGACGAAAGAGGTCGTGACCGTGAAGATGGACACGCCGAACGAAGAAGCGCGGCGCCTGCTGCACAAGCACCGGATCGAGCGTCTGGTCATCGTGGATGACGATAATCGCTGTGTTGGCCTGCTGACCGTCAAGGACATGGACAAGGCAGCCGTGAACCCGAACGCAGCCAAGGACGCCGCCGGGCGCCTGCGCGTCGCGGCGGCCTCGACCGTGGGCGATGCCGGGTTCGAGCGCACCGAAGCGCTGATCGCGGCGGGCGTGGATTGTGTCATCATTGACACCGCACATGGCCATTCGATCTCTGTCGCGCAGGCGGTGGAGCGCGCGAAGAAGATTTCCAATTCGGTCCAGATCATTGCCGGTAATGTCGCCACGGGCGAGGCGACGAAAGCGCTGATCGATGCGGGCGCGGATGCGGTGAAGGTCGGCATCGGGCCGGGCTCGATCTGTACGACGCGGATTGTGGCCGGGGTTGGCGTGCCGCAACTGACGGCAATCGAGGCGTGCGCGAACGCTGCGCAGGCAAGCGGCGTGCCGATCATTGCCGATGGCGGAATCAAATTCTCGGGCGACTTTGCCAAGGCGCTGGCCGCGGGGGCCTCGACCGCGATGATGGGTTCGATGTTTGCGGGCACCGAAGAAGCGCCCGGCGAAGTGTTCCTCTATCAGGGCCGTTCGTACAAGGCCTATCGCGGCATGGGCAGCCTCGGCGCGATGGCGCGCGGCTCGGCTGACCGCTATTTCCAGAAGGACGCCGCGCAGGAAAAGCTGGTGCCGGAAGGCATCGAGGGCCAGGTGCCGTTCAAGGGACCGCTCGGCCCGATCATTCACCAGATGGTGGGCGGGCTTCGCGCCGCGATGGGTTATGTCGGAGCCAAGACGATCGACGAGCTGCACGAGAAGGCCGAATTCGTCCAGATCACCGGCGCGGGCCTGCAGGAAAGCCATGTCCACGATGTGCAGATGACGCGGGAAAGCCCGAATTATTCGCTGAGCCGGGGGTAGCTCGGGTGGCGGGTTACGCCTTTGGCTAACCCGCCCTACGAGGGCTGTCTGATAGCTCATCCTGAGCGAAGTCGAAGGATGGGCGGGCTGGATGCGAGTCCGGGCCTCGTCCTTTGACTTCGCTCAGGATGAGGCCCTCATTTAACCAATGGTTCCCGCCACATCGCTTCCATTCGTGGCGAGCCTTCTCCGACCTCGAACAGTTTCATGCGCTCGAAGCCGTGGCTCATATAGAAGCCGGAATTGGCGGGGTTCGAGTTTTCGAGATAGCAGGGCAGGCCCGCGCGGTCGGCAGCGTCCAGCATGGGGCGCAATATGGTCTTGCCGAGCCCTGTGCCGCGGGCAGCCTTCCGTGTGCCGATGGTGAAGAGGTAGAGGTGGGGGGCGGTCGGATGGTTTTTATCCATGATCTCGCCCGCTCGGATGGCGCGTTTCATCGCACCCTTCGACCCCTTGGTGACGAGTGACCAGGCCAGGCGCGCCGTCTGGAAAGGCGAGAGCCCCTGGCGCGAATCTGACAGGGCCCACATCGTGGCAGCCTCATCGCCAATCATGTGACAGATGCCGTGGGGCAGGTAGATATCCCGCGCGAGCTGTCGGAACGTGGCCTGAATGGCAGCATCCTTGCCGAAAATCCAGCGATTGATCGGGTCTTCGGCAAAGGCTTCGGCCGTGATGTTGCCGACTTGCCGCCAGTCCATCGGGGTGGCGGGTTTCACCGTGGCGGGCAGGTCAGGGTCCAGCATGTTTTCCTCCAGATGCGGCCCAATACGGCATGTTTGCCGGGGCTTGGCCAGAGGGCACTCCGGGTCAGCTTTCCGGATTTTCAGGCGTGTTGGCAGGGCGCGCCGCGCCTGTGATTGGGGCCGCCGGTTAAGCTATTGCCGGTTTCCCTTGCCCAATTTGCGCTGTAACAGGGCGGTTTGCAGAGACTTGAGAGGCTATTCCCATGCGCAATGGCGGACGCATCGCAGCGGCAATCGACGTGCTGAATGACGTGCTGACCCGGCATCAGCCGGTGAAATCGGCTGCGCGGGACTGGGGCAAGCGTGCGCGCTATGCTGGGTCGAAGGATCGGGCCTGGGTCAGTGGCCTCGTGCTGGACGCGCTGCGCAAGCGCAATTCGATTGCGCATGCGATGGGCGATGACAGCCCACGCGGCCTGATCCTCGGCGCGCTGGCGCATGCCTGGGGCTGGAACATCAAGGAAATCGACTCGGCGATGGATGAAGACCACGCGCCGTCCAAGCTGACGCTGCAGGAGCGCGAACGCCTCGTCATGGCGCCAGACCCGGTCGCCCCGCCGCATGTGCAGGGCGACTATCCCGAGTGGATGGCCCCGATGATGACGCGCGTGTTCGGCGAGGAAGCCGCTGTCGAGGCGCAGGCGATGGCCGTGCGCGCCGATGTGGACCTCCGCGTCAACACGCTGAAAGTGGATGCCGAGAAGGCGTCCCAGCCATTGCGCAGCGCGAAAGCCGAAGCCTCGCCGCTGCTGCTCAACGCCTTCAACATTCCCGCCCGCGACCCGAGCGAGCGGGAAGCCTCTCTGGAGAGCATTCCGGCCTATTCCAAGGGTTGGGTCGAAGTGCAGGATGCCGGCAGCCAGATTGCCTCGGCCGCGGCGAATGCCCAGCCGGGCGAGCAGGTCATGGATTATTGCGCAGGCGGCGGCGGCAAGACGCTGGCCATGGCCGCGCAGATGCAGGGCAAGGGGCAGATCTTCGCTTATGACATTGACGGCCGGCGCCTGTCGGCGCTGATCCCGCGCCTGAAGCGCTCCGGCGCGCACAATGTGCAGCTGGTGCATCCGAGCGAGCCGACGCAGCTCGAAGACCTGTCAGATCAGATGGACCTTGTCTTCGTGGACGCGCCGTGTACCGGGACCGGTACGTGGCGCCGACGCCCGGACGCCAAATGGCGCCTGAAAGAGCGCCAGCTGGAAAAGCGTATGGGCGAGCAGGACGAGATCCTCGCCGCCGCCAGTGCCTATGTGAAACCGGGCGGGCGCCTTCTTTATGCGACCTGTTCCTTCCTTATGGAAGAAGACGAGGACCGGGTGGCGAAGTTCCTCGCGGCGCATCCGGACTTCACCGAGGAAGACGCGGCCGAGTCTGCCGTGGCCTCCGGTCTGCTGACCGAAGAGGGCGCAGCGCTCGTGCGCAAATATCGCGGCCCGACCGGCAGTGTGCGCCTGACGCCGCGCCGGGCCGGCACGGATGGCTTCTTCTTTGCCGTGATGCGGCGGGCCTAGCTCAGCTTTCGCTGAACGCGTCGATGGCGCCGAGCAGGGTGGCCACTTCGGTGCGTTCCTGTTCGCTCAGTTCCGGGCGCCAGATATCGAACAGGAGGACGATCCGGGTCTCATCGGCCTCGTTCTTCGCTTCATGTTCGATCGTATCGTCGAAGATCACGATTTTGCCTTCCTGCCAGTGATGCGTCTCGCTGCCGACGCGCAGCCAGGCCGGGCCGGGCATGATCAGCGGCAGATGACAGATCAGGCGCGTGTTCACCATGCCATTGTGCGGCGGGATGTGCGCGCCGGGCTTCAGGACCGAAAACAGGACGGACGGGCATTTGCCGTCGGCGAAATCGAGCGGGACGCGGTCGAGCGCGGCCGTGGTGACCGGACAGCGGGCGCAATTCTCCTCGACCTTCCGGCCGTCCTTCCAGAGATAGAAGGCGCTCCAGTCATGATTGTCGAGCAGGTGATGGTCCTGCGCGGCGAGGTGGCCGGTGCCGCGTTCGATATAGGGGCGGAAGCTCGCCTGGTCCTCGGCAAGGACGGCGCGGAGTTCGGCCTGTATCTCGGGAGTCCGGGCTTCCATCTCCGGCACCCAGTCGAACTGGGCGGTGTCATAGATCTGGATCTGGGGCAGGCCGGGGAAATAGTAGCGGCGCGGCTCCTGGAGGTAGACTGGCTGGCGGCCGAGCAGAATGTCGAGGGACTGATTGAACCGGGCCGTGCGCTCAGCTGGCGGGATCAGACCGTCGAGCCGTGCGGCATAGTCCGAGGCATAGTCGACGAGGCGCGTCTGGGCGCGCTGCAGGCCCGCCTGAACCGGCGGGGGCAGGTTCGGCATCTGGGCAGCGAGGGCGAGTGCGGCGCGATACCCGTCACTGGCGGCTTGGATATTGCCGCCCGAATGGCTGACATCGCCGAGCAGGAGCAGGCTGCCGAGATCATTCGGGGATTGGGCCAGCACGGCGTGCAGCGTGTCGGCGGCCCCGTTCCAGTCCCCGGCGCGGGCCCGGTCGAGGGCGGCCTGTTTTAACTGGCTGAGTGAAGTCGTGTCAGTCATGAGCTGATCGTCGTCCAGTTTCGGGCGCAGCGTCAATAGTGACGCGGGAACCGCCCGTAGCCTGTGGACGAATCCCTCAAGCTCGGCTATCGGGCGCCATGACTGAGCAGAGACACGAACGCGCCCTCATCGTCGATTTCGGCAGCCAGGTGACGCAACTGATCGCACGACGCCTGCGCGAGAGCGGCGTCTATTGTGAAATCCACCCTTTCAACAAGGTCGATGCGGCGTTTCTCGGCGAGTATGACCCGCAGGCCGTGATCCTGTCGGGCGGCCCTTCCAGCGTGACATGGGACGACAGCCCGCGCGCCGATGATGCGATTTTTGAGCTCGGCGTGCCGGTGCTCGGCATCTGCTATGGCCAGCAGGTGATGATGCAGCAACTGGGCGGCAAGGTGGAAAGCGGCACGAGCCGTGAATTCGGCCGGGCTTTCATCGAGAAGGTCGTGGACGACCCGATCCTGTCGGATCTTTTCCATGCGGGCGACAGCGAACAGGTCTGGATGAGCCACGGCGACCATGTTGCCGAGATGGCGCCGGGCTTTGGCGTAATCGCGAAATCGCCGGGCGCGCCCTATGCGATCATTTCAGACCCCGAGCGCAAATTCTACGGCACGCAATTCCATCCGGAAGTCGTGCACACGGTGCATGGCCGGGAATTGCTGCGCAATTTCACGCATGGCGTCGCCGGCCTCAAGGGCGACTGGACGATGGCCGCCTACCGGGCCGAAGCCATCGAGAAGATCCGTGAGCAGGTCGGCAAGGGCCGGGTGATCTGTGGCCTGTCGGGCGGCGTGGATTCGTCGGTTGCCGCCGTGCTGATCCACGAAGCCATCGGCGACCAGTTGACCTGTGTGTATGTCGATCACGGATTGATGCGGCAGGGCGAGAGCGAACAGGTCGTCACCCTGTTCCGCGAGCATTACAACATTCCGCTAGTGCATGTGGACGCATCGGACCTGTTCCTCGGCAAGCTGGAAGGCGTCTCGGACCCCGAACGCAAGCGCAAGATCATTGGCGGCCTGTTCATTGATGTCTTCGATGAAGAAGCCAAGAAGATCGGCGGCGCGGATTTCCTCGCGCAAGGCACGCTCTATCCCGACGTCATCGAAAGCGTCTCGGCCATTGGCGGGCCAAGCGTGACGATCAAGAGCCACCACAATGTCGGCGGCCTGCCGGAACGCATGAACATGAAACTGGTCGAGCCGCTGCGCGAGCTGTTCAAGGATGAAGTGCGCGCTTTGGGCCGGGAGCTTGGCCTGCCGGAGAGCTTTATCGGGCGGCACCCATTCCCCGGACCGGGCCTTGCGATCCGCATTCCCGGCGAGATCACGCGGGAGAAGGCCGACACGCTACGCAAGGCGGATGCGATCTATATCGACGAGATCCGCAAGGCGGGACTGTACGATGAAATCTGGCAGGCCTTCAGCGTCTTGCTGCCGGTCAACACGGTCGGCGTGATGGGTGACGAGCGCACCTATGAGGCCGTGCTGGCCCTGCGCGCGGTGACCTCCACCGATGGTATGACGGCGGACTATTATCCCTACGAGCATGATTTCCTCGGCCGCGTCGCGACCCGCATTATCAATGAGGTGAAGGGCGTCAACCGTGTCGTCTATGACGTGACGAGCAAGCCGCCCGGCACGATCGAGTGGGAATGATGACTTTTGCCCTGGGGGTGACGGCTGTTCCCAGCCTGTCACTCTGAAAGTCCATTTCACGCCGCTCTGTACACGCGGCCCAAACGCGGTAGAGTCGCCTGCATGACTGATCTGACCGACACGCTGAAACAGCTCTCCGCGCTTGGACAGGAGACCCGGCTGCTGACGTTCCGGGCGCTCATGGAGGCGGGGCCGGACGGTTTGCAGGCAGGTGCCATTGCCGAACATCTGGACATCGCGCCTAACAAGCTGTCGGGGCATCTGAACATATTGGTGAATTCCGGGCTGGTCAGCGTCGCGCGTGATGGGCGACGGATGATCTATACGGCCAGGATTGACGGCGTGAACCAGTTGCTCTCGGTGCTCGTGGACAATTGCTGCCACGGTCATCCGGAAGTGTGTGATCCGCTCGCCAGGAAATCAAAGGCAATTTGTTAAATCAATATTCGATAGAATATTGAAATAACGTCTATGTCGCGCTAAGGTCTTCCCAAAGTCGCACGGGAGGATGACATGCGAACTGGACTGAGGACGTACGCTACAATCGCTTTGGCAGGCATGGGACTGGCAGCATGCGCGGGCGCGCCGGACTCGGTCCGGGCCCCGGCCGACACTGCTGCCACAACCGGTGATCTGGAGCTGCGCGCCAGCGGCTCTGGTAATTGGGATATCGACTGTGTTGCCGTCACCGAACGGGGTGAGGCGAATGCCAGCGTGAAGGGGCGGGGTTCAACCAGCACGGACATGTTGTTTGTGCGCGAGGTCTCAAACGCCGCCTGCACCTACCAGACGGGGGCCTCGCCGGTCACCTTGAAACTGATGGAGGAAGGGGTGGCCTGTCCGTTCGGCGCGTTTGAAAGCGGGATTTGCCAGACAATTCTTCCGGCTGAGACCAGCGGAACACTTCAATTCTCGGTCAAATAATGTTTTAGAACCGCAACGTGACTCGGGCGCGATGCGGGAGAGTATATGCGACGAATTTTGTGGGCCTTCGCGCTGATGGCGCACATCTGCTCTGTTGCCGAGGCGGAGGAGGCCTTCCGGCTCAGGGATGCCGTAGACGCTCCGGCCTGGCTGACGCTCAAGGGAGAGACCCGCGTCCGCTATGAGACGCTGCAGGGGCAGGTTCGGGCCGGCGGCGAGGGCGGCGACCAATTGCTCCTGTTCCGCAGCCTTTTGCTGGCCGAGGCAGACACCGGCCCGGTCTCTTTCGGGGTCGAGGTGCAGGACAGCCGGACCTATCTGGCCGATGCCGGCACCCCGCTGTCCAGCAGCATCGCCAATCCGCTGGACTTCCTCCAGCTCTATGCCCGCATCGACGAGTTGCCGGGCGTTTTCGGGGAGGGCTCGTCCAGCAAGCTGACCCTTGGGCGGCAGACGGTCTCCATCGGCTCGAAACGCCAGATCGAGCGCGTCGATTTTGCCAATGTCATCAAGAGCTATACCGGCGCGTATTTTGTCTCCACGGCAGCGCGCGGTGACGAACTCCATCTCGTCTATGTCGTGCCGACCGCGCGCTATCCGGATGCGCGGCCAGCGCTGGATGACAATGAACTTTCAGGCGATGAGGAACAATGGGAGCGGCGTATCTGGGGCGTGCATTATCGCCGCGCGGATATCCTGCCGGCGATGGCGCCGGGTCTCTGGGGCGAAGTGTTCGCCTACGGACTGGAAGAGCGGGACTCCGGCGACTTCCAGACGCCGGACCGGTCCTATTTCGCGCCGGGCTTTCGTCTCTACCGGAAGCCTGTTTCCGGACAGTGGGATATTGACCTTGAGGGCGCCCTGAGACGCGGCAGCCGCTACGCCTCCAGCGCTCAATCGGACACGCAAAGCCTTGAGGTGGAGGCGTCCATGCTGTTTGCCGCGGTCGGGTATACGTTTGATATGCCGTGGCAGCCGCGCATTGCGTTGGAATATTATTATGCCAGCGGCGATGAGGACCCGTTTGACCTCAATTATGACCAGCATGAGCGCCTGTTCGGGTCGCGGCGGACCGACCTCAACAATACCAGTATTCACGGGCCGCTAACTCCCGCCAATCTGAATGCGCCGGGATTCCGCTTGGAAGTGAAACCGGGTGCCCGATGGGACGCCCGGGTCTACTATCACGCGGCGCATCTGGCGTCGAAGACCGACAGCTGGGTCATTGCCAAGCT
>DHZF01000092.1:0-15900 GCA_002414505.1 Hyphomonas sp. UBA5111
TTGGTGTTGGCCGGGTTGCCGACGACAAGCACTTTCACGTCGCGGCTGGCATGATCGTTGATCGACTTGCCTTGTGGGCCGAAGATGCCGCCATTCGCGGATAGGAGATCCTTGCGCTCCATGCCCTGCTTGCGCGGCATGGCGCCGACGAGCAGTGCAAAGTCGCAATCCTTGAACGCAACGTTCGGATCGTCGGTGGCAACGATATTGTTGAGCAGCGGGAAGGCGCAATCGTTCAATTCCATGACCACGCCCTCAAGTGCGCCAAGCGCAGGGGTGATTTCCAGCAGGTGAAGGTCGACCGGTTGGTCTGGTCCAAGCATGTTTCCGGCGGCAATGCGGAACAGGAGCGCATAACCGATCTGGCCTGCAGCGCCAGTTACAGCGACTTTCACGGGCTTTTTCATGGGAGAAGTCCTTCTTGCATAGGGTGATTTCGCGGCATCAATGACGAATTTGTCAGAGAAGGGCAAGCGGCCATGCGCCTATGCCGCAGGATGGACAGGCCGTCACAGTATCACTCTGGCCCCGATTGGCTTATATGACGGTCAGACCCGCAGCCTCATGACCGGACAGATTGATGAGCCAGACCGACAAGCCCGATATCATCCCGCCTTCGCCCAGCGCGTCGGAGTATGACACCGATCCGGCTGGCAAGCCGCTGATCCCGGATACGAGTGACCCGATCGGCCTGTTCAAGGAATGGATGGCCGCGGCGCGGGAAGCCGAACTGAACGATTCCAACGCCATGTCGCTGGCCACTGTTGGGCTGGACGGGATGCCGGATGTGCGGATCGTCCTCTTGAAAGAAGTGACGGAAGCGGGCTTTGTCTTCTTCACCAATCTTGAAAGCGCAAAGGGGCAGCAGCTCACCGAGACGCCGAAAGCCGCGCTGGGCTTCCATTGGAAGAGCCAGCGCCGCCAAGTGCGTGTGCGCGGGACGGTCACGCCCGTCTCGGAAGAGGAGTCCGACGAATATTTCGCGACCCGCGCGGCGCAGAGCCGGATCAGCGCGATTGCCTCCGACCAGTCGCGTCCTCTGACTGACCGGGGCGAATTTGAACAGCGCGTGGCCGAACTGTCGGAAATCTTCGGCGACGGGCCGGACATTCCCCGCCCCGAATTCTGGGGCGGGTTCCGGGTCACGCCGCTCGAGATCGAGTTCTGGCAGGATCAGGCCTTCCGGATGCATGACCGGCTGAAATTCGTCCGCGAGGGCGATGGCTGGACGTCCGGACGCCTGTATCCCTGACAGACCCTCGGGATCAGACGATCCCGTTCAGCACATCCCCGAGGATGAGGTGCGGGGCGCCATCGCTGGTCTTGGCCCATGAGACCCCGTCCCCACCGACCATCGCGGTCACGCGCTGGCGAAACCCGGTAAAGCTCTCGAACTCGACGACATCTACGGGCTCATCGAAATGCAGGGTGACCTCATATCCCATGCCGCCTGCCAGTTCGCGGATGGCATGGACGCGGCCCTCGAAGGGTTGCTTGAGGTAGAGACCGGTCACGCGGTCGCCGAGCTGGCAGGGAGATTCCGGCCGGTTCGACAGGCGCGCCGAGGCCGTGTTCCAGTCCCGATAGCCCAGTTCCCTGGCCACCAGTTCCAGCGCCTTGGCGTGGGAGATGGACGTGCCGGCATTGGCCTGCTCAGTCCGTATTTCGCGAGCCCGGGTCTTGGCGGCTTCGCGCGTTGTGATGGAGTGCGACATGGGTGGGATCCTTTCCCTTCTTCCAGGCGCGGTCACATGAGGCGGGGCTTGCCTTGCCGCTGGACCGCTTGGAATGAAGCGTCAGCATCCAGTTGAACAGCCGCCCTTGGGCGCCTGTGAGGCCTTCACCGTCGGGATGTCCCGGCAAGCGGCAGGTGTCTCAGACCTGCGCGCCAGATACGCCCAACACGGCGGCGCGTCAACGCCCGCAGGCCTCGATGGCGACGTCATCTGCCGTCATCGCCTCAGCCGCTTCGAGCGGACGATCCGTGGCGAGCATGACAAGGCCGTCCTCGGCCAGGTCCTGGAATTCGGAGCCATTGCCATCGGCGAGGTAGATGTCGTCGAGCCGTTCGCCGGACCGCCCAAGCGTGCCGAAGGCGGATTCCACATCATTGCGTGCATTGCGGTCCCACGCGGCGGCGTCCGGCCGGTCGGTGCCGGTCCAGCCGATCAGGCGGCGCGAATCCACGCCGCGCGCTTCGAGGGCGGAAATGTCCCGGCCTCCGCGCACTGAAGCGGTCATCATGAAGGCAGGATCGATGGCGGCGATTTCGGCGGCCTCATCATCATTGTAGGAGATCATGATGATGTTCTCTTCGGCGCCGGCTGCGTAGACGGCCTCGGCAATGTTGGCGAAGCTGGTCGTCTTCTTGCGGTCGAGTTCGAGGATCGCGCCGGTATTGCGGGCCCAGATCAGTGCATCAGTCAGCTTGGGCGGCGCGTAGCGGGTCCGCTGGCCGGAATTGTCGACCAGGGTCAGGCTGGACAGGTCTTCCCAGCTGATGTCCGAGACATAGCCGCGCCCGGTCGTCGTCCGGTTCAGACGGTCATCATGCATCAGCGTCAGCACGCCATCGCGCGTCTCGGCAATGTCGATCTCGAAGATGCGCACGCCATGGTCGAAATTGTACTGCATCGTCTCGATGGCGTTTTCCGGATAGCCATCAGCGGGGCCGCCGCGATGCGCCGCGATCACCACGCCGCCATTTTCGCGCAGGCAGTCGAAATATTCGGGCAGGGGCAGGCGCGCCTCCCCGTCGGTTGTGGCGGGCATCGCAGCGCTTGACTGTGGGGCATCGCTTGACGGCCCGCAGCCGGACAGCAGGATGAGAGCGATAACAAGCAGTGCGGAATGCTTCATTCGTAGGGTCCTCTTCTTGCGCTGCAGCAATCGCGCGCATAAACCGGTTCTAAATCAGGCGATTATTGCAGAAAACGAAAACAATACAGGGAGACATACCATGCTGGGTATCATGCAGGACTGGCCGCTGACGGTTAACAGAATTCTCGAACATGCGAACCGCATCAACCCCACCCGGGAAATCATCACCCGGCGTGTGGAAGGCAATATTGTCCGCATGACCTATGCCGAACTCTTCAACCAGTCCAAACAGGTGTCCAATGCGCTGCTGGACAGCGGCATCGGTATGGGCGACCGGGTGGCCACGCTGGGCTGGAACTCTGAACGTCACATGGCCTCCTGGTATGGCGCGATGGGGATTGGCGCCGTGCTGCACACGATCAATCCGCGCCTGCACCCTGAACAGATTGCCTGGATCGCCAATCACGCCGAAGACAAGGTGCTGATCTTCGACAAGACCTTCCTGCCGATCGTCGAAGCCATCAAGGACCATCTGCAGACGGTGAAGACCTTTGTCATCTATGCGGGCGCCGACACGATGCCGGAGAATTCGCTGGGCGCGATCCCGTTCGATATCTGGATCGACGGGCGCTCCACCAATGTCCGCTGGGGCGACTTCCCGGAAGAGACCGCTTGTGGGCTCTGCTACACGTCCGGCACGACGGGCGACCCGAAGGGCGTGCTCTATTCCCACCGGTCGAACGTGTTGCACACGCTGATCACGATGCAGCGCGATGCCATCGGCATGGGCGCGAATGACGTCGTGCTGCCGGTCGTCCCGATGTTCCATGCCAATGCCTGGGGGCTGGCGCTGTCCTGTCCTGCGGTCGGCTCGAACATGGTGATGCCGGGGGCGCAGATGGACGGCGCCTCCATCTATGAGCTGCTGGACACAGAGAAGGTCACGATCACGGCCGCCGTGCCGACCGTGTGGCTGATGCTGCTCAACCATCTTCAGGAAAACAAACTCAAGCTGCCGCACCTCGAAAAGGTCATTATCGGTGGGTCGGCCGTGCCGGAACGGATCCTGCGCGCCTTTGAAGAGGAATTCGAAGTCGATGTGGTCCACGCCTGGGGCATGACGGAAACCTCCCCGCTGGGTACGCTCGGCACGCTGCCGCCACATCTCGTGGATGCCGATATCGACACGCGGATGGAGCAGAAGCTGAAACAGGGCCGTCCGCCCTTCGGCGTCGAACTCAAGATTGTGAACGATGAGGGCGAAGTGCTGCCGAATGACGGCGAGACCTCAGGTCGCCTCATGGTGCGCGGCGCCGCCATCGCGGCGGGCTACTTCAAGGGCGTCGGCGGCGATGTGCTGGACGAGGATGGTTATTTCGATACGGGCGACGTCGCCAATATCGACTCATATGGCACGATGACGATCACCGACCGCGCCAAGGACGTCATCAAGTCCGGTGGCGAATGGATTTCCTCGATCGACATCGAGAATATCGCGGTCGGCCATCCGAAAGTGGCGAACGCGGCGGCGATTGGCATCTACCATCCGAAATGGGACGAGCGCCCCTTGCTGGTGGTTCAGGCCGCGCCGGGAGAATCGCCGAGCAAGGAAGATGTGCTGGCTCAGCTGGAAGGCAAGATTGCCAAATGGTGGACCCCGGACGATGTCGTCTTTGTCGACGAAATCCCGCTGGGCGCCACCGGCAAGATCAACAAGCTGGCCCTGCGCAACCAGTTCAAGGACTACAAGCTGCCAACGGCCTAGTCTGTCGCGCTGAATTCCGGAACCGGACGGGCGGCTGCTTCCTCGGGAGTGGCCGCTTTTCCGTTCTGGGAGATATCGTCGATCAGCCACTCCATTTCAGCGATCTCGCGCCTCTGGGCCCGAATGATCTCGTCGGCCAGCTCGCGGACGCGTTCATCCTCGATTTGGGCGCGCTCGCTGGTCATGATGGCGATGGAGTGATGGGGGATCATGGCTTTCATGTAGGAGCGGTCCTGCACGGTGACCTGCGAGCGCACAAGGAACAGGGCGAGCGCAAACAGGAGTGCACTGCCGGCGTAAATGGCGAGATTGATCCGGCTGTTCTTGTACATGTTCAGCATGAAGGACAGCATGACGACGGCCATGGCGGCCGCCATGATCAGGGTCATGAAGAAGCGCGTTTCGCTCCAGTGCACGTGCGGTAACGCATAAGTGTTCAGATACATCAGGCCGAACATGACGATAGCAGAGGTTGCGATCATCAGCCCGAAACGGCGGTATTTGCTGGCATCTTCCATTGGGGTCTCCTTGTCGGTGCGTGTAGGATGCTGTTTCCCAAACGGGGTGACCCAAAGGCGTGTTCCCAAAAATTCTGGACGCACCGGCTGGTTCGGGTAGGGGGTGACCTATCTCAATGCGAAACGAGTTTTTCGGAAGGGGCTGAAAAAAGATATGGAAACGACAGAGCAGACACAGGATGCCGGTTGGCGGGGCATGGTGGCGAAGGCCTCGCTCGCCTTGTCCCTTTTCACCGTTCTCTGGTTCATCATTGCGGCAGTGGGCACCAAGCTGGGCCTCTGGAGCTGGCAGTTTGGCCTCGGCCAGATGACCATCAATTGGGGCCTGAAACTGATCTTCCTGGCGCTCGGCGTTTCGGTGATTGCGGTCATCCTGTCGCTGATCGCGGCGCCGCGCAAACGCGCCTTCATCCTGGCTTTTGCCGCGCTGCTGGTCGCCGGGCTGAGCTTTGGCCGGGTGGCGGCGTTCGGTGGGGAAGCTTCCCGCCTGCCGCCGATCCATGATGTGCAGACAGACTGGTCCAATCCGGTGATGCCAAGCGAAGCCTTGCTGGCCGCGCGGAAGGCGTCCGACGCATCGAACCCGGTCGAGGCAGCCCCCATTGTGCCGGACACTGCTGAAGAGCGCTGGCCGGGCACGCCGGGGCGTCTCGTGTCGGAACTGCAGGAAGAGGCCGAGTTCGACCCGGCCGTGCAGGAAGACCGGGCGGATGCGCCTTACCCGAAACTCGATTCCTATGTGACCCAGGCGCCGCCTGAAGCCGCCTTCGAAGCCATCCTGATGCTTGTGAAGGAGCGGGGCTGGAAGATCGTGACAGACGACAGGGGCGCTGGCCGGATCGAAGCGACCGAGACGAGCTTCTGGTTCGACTTCAAGGACGATGTCATGATCCGTATCCTGCCGACTGATGAAGGCGGGTCGCGCATCGATGTGCGCTCGGCCAGCCGGGTTGGCCTGTCAGATCTGGGCGCAAATGCCAAACGTGTGCGTAACCTGCTCGACGATATCGAGATCGCGCTGCGCTAGGTGTCCACGGATTCGGGACTCTGATCCTCGGGACCCAATCGTAGAATGCGTGCAGCTGGCGCGATGGTCCAGTCCTGTATGGTCAGCGAGATCGTCACAATGATGAAGACGATATTGAAAAAGCCGACCGAGATTGGGCCGGGAGTAATGACAGGATAGATAGCGAGCAGGATCGGCACGGCCCCGCGCAGGCCGACCCAGCTTAGGAAGATGTTTTCGCGAAAAGTGAATCCCATCCAGCCCACGCTGAGAAAGACCGCAACAGGGCGGGCGATCAGCATCAGGACCACCGCGCATCCGATTGCAGGCCAGATATCTTGCAACAGCGCACTGGGGGTGACGAGCAGGCCGAGGGTGAGGAAGAGTACCATCTGGCAAAGCCATTGGAACGCCTCGTTGAAATCGACGATCCGATCGATCGGACGCTTCAGTCTCGCCTTGAGACTGATACCGGCCAGAGCCGTGTCCCCGTTCCGCCGCTCAGCAGCACTGGAACGATAGGCGTCGCCCCCGCCTTCATATGGTTGATTTTCTTCCCATCAATAGTTGATGATGGCCCAACCTAATGGGAAACGCCAGCCGGTTCAGAAATAATTTACCACGCTTTCAGCCGACCGGATTGTCTCTGTATCGCGGCCCTAGCGGTCTTTCGGGTCCAGGGCGTCGCGCAGGCCGTCGCCGATGAAGTTCAGGCAGAGCAGAGTGACGGCCATGGTGATCGCCGGGGCGAGCAGCATCCAGGGCTTTTCTTCCATCCGGTGGGCGCCGTCGGAAATCAGCACGCCCAGTGAGGTCAGCGGCTCGTTCACGCCGAGACCGAGGAAGGACAGGAAGCTTTCGGCAAGAATGACCACCGGAATGGTCAGCGTGACATAGACTGCCACCGGGCCGATCACGTTTGGCAGGATATGGCGCAGGATGATGTCCTTGCGGCTGACGCCGGAGGCGCGGGCAGCTTCGATGAATTCCTTGCCCTTGATGGCGAGGGTCTGGCCGCGCACGATCCGCGCCATGGTCAGCCATTCGATCGCGCCAATGGCGGCGAAGATCAGGACGATGTTCCGCTCGAACACGGTCAGCAATAGGATGACAAAGAAGATGAAGGGCAGGGCGTAGAGCACATCGACGATGCGCATCATGAAATTGTCTACGCGGCCGCCCAGATAGCCTGCGGTGGCGCCCCAGGTGACACCGATCACGAGGCTGACAGCGGTGGCCACGATGCCCACCATCAGCGAGATACGCAGCCCGATCATCAGCCGGGCCAGCAGGTCGCGGCCCTGCAGGTCTGTCCCGAGCGGATGCATGCCGTCCAGCGTCGGCGCGATGGTGCGCAGGTCAGAGATCGTGCTGTATTTGTGGACCCACACAAAGGGGCCGAACACGGCGAACAGGACGAGAAAGCCAAGGATCCACATGGAGATCACGGCGGCGCGGTTGCGGAACAGGCGCGTGCGGGCGTCGTCCCAGAGCGAACGGCCCCCCACAATGGCTTTCTGGACGGGTTCGATGCGTCCGGTCGGGTCGAGGAGAGGATCAAGATCCGTCATCAGTCGTACTTCACTTTCGGATCAAGCAGGGCGTAGAGGATGTCTGCGACGAGGTTCAGCAGCACGATCAGGCCTGCATAGACAATGATGGCGCCCATCACGAGCGTGTAGTCCCGGTTCAGCGCCCCATCGACGAAATAGGAGCCGAGGCCAGGCAGGCCGAAGATTTTCTCGATCACGACCGAGCCGGTCATCACGCGGGCCATGGCCGGGCCGGCATAGGAAATCAGGGGCAACAGGGCCGCTGGCAGGGCGTGGCGGGCAATCACCTGGCGTTCCGTCAGGCCCTTGGACCGGGCCGTGCGGATGTGGTTGGAGCGCATGGTCTCGATGATCGAGGCGCGCATCAGGCGCGAGATGATCGCAATCTGCGGCAGGGCCAGCGTGATGACCGGCAGGGTCATATTGTGCCAGTTCATGCCGATATTGGGATAGGTGCCCAGGCCGCCGACGGCGAAGATGCCAGCGCCAAGGGCAAAGATGAGAATCAGGATCGGGCCGGTGACAAAGGTCGGGATCGAAATCCCGGCCATCGCAATGCCCATGACACTGTAATCTGCCGAGGTGTTCTGTCTGAGTCCAGCAAACACACCGAGCAATGTGCCGACCGCGATGCCCAGCCCCATCGAGAGAAACCCGATGGTCAGCGAAATGGGCAAGCCGTCCGCGATTAGATCGTTCACGCTCTTGCCGAGTGTCTTGTAGGACGGGCCGAAATCGCCCACCAGGACGCCGCCCACATAATCAAAATATTGCTCATGGAGTGGCTTGTCGAAGCCGAACTCGGCGGCGATCGCGGCCTCGGTCGCAGGCGGCAGCTTGCGCTCCCCGTCGAATGGCCCGCCCGGAGCAGCCCGCATCATCAAGAAGGCCATCGTGATGATGGCCAGCATTGTGGGGATTGCTATCAGCAGGCGCCTGAACGTATAGGCCCACGGAATTCGGCTAATGACACGTTGAAAAGAGGACACGTTCTTTTGCTATTCCGTTGCTGGTAATAGGAATTTGATCATGCCGCCGTCACCGGCGCTTGGCATAACGATCCGCAATCCTTAGCTTGTAGCGACAGCCGATCAAGACCGCAGACTCAGGCAGGGACACTAAAATATGGCCGATATTCGCCGCGTTACGGAAGCTTTTGCTGTCGCCCCCCAGATCAATGAGGAGGATGTTGCCCAAATCGAGGCTGCAGGCTTCAAAACGATCGTGGCGAACCGCCCGGATGGCGAAGGCGGCGTTGACCAGCCCCGGATGGGGGCCATTCGCGCCAAGGCCGAATCACTGGGGCTGACCTTTGTGGCCTTGCCATTTTCTGGCGCGCCGACCCCTGAAGTGGTTGAGCGCATGAGCAATATTCTGAATGAAGCACCTCAGCCCGTTCTGGCGTATTGCCGCACTGGCACACGCTGCATCACGGCCTGGGCGCTGACCCATTCCGGGCAGGGCACGGGGCAGGAAATCGTCGATGCTGCAGCAGACGCAGGCTATGATTTGTCCAGCCTGCAGTCGCTACTCTGATCCTGGCCCGCAAAGTTTGTGAGCAAATGGTCACATTTGCGCCGCATTAAGTGTGTTGTCAGTGAAGACCGGCCATGCGAAGGCCAAGACAGGGAGGCGCAGGCCATGTGGCCGTTTGCGCAACAGGAGTGGAATGGATGAGCGATCGTCTGTGGATCACCGATTTCAAATATGATGATGGCGCCATGCTGGTGAAGAAGACCGGACATCGCGTTCCGCTCACGCTTTCCCTCGCGCACGATATCTTCACCTGGTTCTGTTTCTATTTCTTCGCCCAGACCTGGCGCACCTGGCGCCGCGTCACCGGACACAAGCGCCCCACTATTGCTTTCTACCCCGACAAGCCGCGTCCCTGGTACTTCATCTGGCCCGTCATGCACGTGTCCGGCGCGAAGCTGATCGATGATGTCGCGACTGCAGACATTGTCATGCAGTTCGACGACTCCACCGAGACCGACAATACGATCCCGGTCGTTCGCGAGGGCGCGAGACTGCTCAATTTTGCCTGTGATGACATTTCGAAATCGACCGTCGCAGCGGCCTTTGAACAGGCGGCCGGCTATTCGCTCTCCGTTGACCCAACGACCCATCAGGGCCGCATGGTGGAGAAATCCGAGTTGAATGCCGCGCATGATGGCCGCATCCTTGAAGGCCCGCTGGATACGCCCGTGCCCGGCAAGACCTATCAGCGCCTGGTGGACAATGAGATTGATGGCGGTCTCGTCGAAGATCTCCGCTGCTGCATCGTGGCCGGCTCTCCCACCATTGTGTTTCGCAAGCGCCGTCCGCTGGATCGCCGCTTCCTGAACGAGAACGTCCAGGTTTTGCTCGACGAGCCTCGCAATTGCTACACGAGCGATGAAATTGCCGTGATTGAGCGCTTTGCAGCATCTATCGGGCTGGACTGGGGCGGTGTGGACGTCCTACGTGACCGGTCAACCGGACGAATCTATATCGTCGATGCAAACAAGACGGACATGGGCCCGCCCGTGGCACTCAAACTGGGTGCCAAGCTCCGGGCGACCCGCCGCATGGCGCAGGCCTTTGCCGTTGCCTTTGCACCGAAGAAGCGCTGATCGCTCGGGCCGACCAGAATCGCTGCAAGAGACTAGACAATCATGGCAATTCCCTACGTTCGCGACATCGAGTTTGAATATGGCGTCGTGGAGCAAGTGTCTCCACTGATCCGCCGCGTGATTGCGAACAATCCCGGGCCGTTCACCTATGTCGGTACAGGGGTCTACATCATCGGGCAGGGTGAAGTTGCGGTCATTGATCCCGGCCCGGAAAATGCTGAACATTTCGAAGCCCTGAAGCAGGCGCTGGAAGGCGAGACCGTGACGCACGTTCTGGTCACCCACGGCCATTCCGACCATTCCCCGCTGGCAACGCCTTTGGCCGAATGGGCGGGCTGCAAAACCTACGCAAAGAATTGCGGCGTGCCGACCGCCAAGGGCGAACTCGGCAGCGCGGACGATCTCGGCTTCATGCCGGATGTGAAGGTGGGCGATGGGGATGTGATTTCCGGCCCCGGCTGGACGCTCGACGTGATCGAGACGCCGGGCCATACCTGCAACCATCTCTGTTTTGGCCTGCGAGAAGAGAATGCCTGCCTGTCTGGCGACCACATCATGGGTTGGTCGACGACCGTTGTCGCGCCGCCTGATGGGGACATGGGCGACTATATGCGCAGCCTCGACAAGATCCAGGCCAGAAAATTCGACACGCTGTGGCCGACGCATGGCGACCCGGTGCGTGGCCGCGACTTTGTCGACCATTTCATCACAGAATATGCCAATCACCGCCGCGCGCGCGAAGCGGCCATTCTCGACCAGTTGCGGTCCGGCCAGTCCTCGATTCCGGAAATGGTGAAGGTGATGTATGCCGAGGTCGACAAGCGCCTGCACCCTGCGGCGGCCATGTCCGTGCTGGGCCACATGATCGAACTGATCAAGACGGGCCTGGTCGTCTCTCCGGATGAGAAACCGACAACCCGGTCTCATTTTGAACTGGTGAAATCGCCGTCCTGATGGGCTTGGCGACGGTTAACGGGTTCTGATCGGTCGCTAGACCGTTTCCATCTTGTTTGGCCGCATCAGCAGGCTCTGGATCGCCTCGTCGACGCTGATCACGCCCTCGACCACGTCAGCCACAGCATCACAGATCGGCATGTCCACGCCGCGCTCGGCCGCGAGCCGTTTCAGCACGGGCGCCGTCGCCACGCCTTCGGTGACGGCATTGCGGGCGGCGAGAATGTCTTCGAGTCTCTCGCCCTTTCCGAGCGCCAGACCGCAGCTCATGTTGCGGCTCGTTTCGGAAGAGCAGGTCAGGACAAGGTCTCCCAGCCCGGACAGGCCGGACAGGGTTTCCCGCTCGGCGCCAAGCGCGAGGGCGAGCCGGGTCATCTCGGCGCTGCCGCGGGCGATCAGCGCTGCATGGGCAGACCGGCCAAGGCCCTTGCCAAGGGCGATGCCGCAGGCAATGGCCAGAACGTTCTTCACCGCGCCGCCAATCTCTGCGCCGAGCAGGTCGTGCGCGAGATAGGGCCGGAAGTTTGGTGTGGCCACGGCGGCGATCAGTTCGGTGCCAAGCGCTTCATCCTCGATGGCGAAGGTCACTGCCGTCGGCAGGCCCTTGGCCACATCAATCGCGAAGCTCGGGCCTGACATGACGGCCGGAATGGCGTCAGGCAATTCGTCGGCAAGAATCTGCGTCATGAATTCGCCGGTCTTCAACTCGATGCCCTTGGAGCAGAGCACAACGGGAGTCTTCGGCCGGATATGTTCCTTCAGGGCCTGAAGCGTGGCGCGCGTATGTTGCGCCGGGGCGACCGAGAACAACGCGTCCATCAGGTGAAGGTCAGCCAGATCGGAGGTCGCCTTCAGCGCCGGGTTCAGCGGCACGCCCGGCAGAAAGACCGTATTCTCGTGGCGCGTATTGATAGCCTCGGCCACTTCAGGCTCGCGGCACCAGATCAGCACGTCCTGAGCCTCGCGCGTCAGCATCTGGGCAATTGCCGTGCCCCAGGCGCCGCCGCCAATTACGCCGAATGTCTTGAAGTGTTTTGTCATGTGCCGGAGATTGGTCGAAACCGGTCAGCGGGGCAAGCAGATCGGTCAGATGAAGCTGAACGTGCCGCGTTCCTTTTCCGCGTCCACAGTAACGGCGACCTTGCGACCGACCGGGGAGGCATCCTCGCGCAGCGTTACGAGCGCATCCGGGGAGGCATTGGCGAGGGCGCGGCGGCCATCCTCCAGCCGAACAAAGGCGATGCCCTTGTTGGGGCCTTCCTTGCCATGGGTGACGGTGAAGGTTTCCAGTGTGCCTTCACAATCCTCGTGGCAGAGCGTGACCTGTTCGGTCGGCGTTGCGTATGGCTCTGCGGGCACGAAACGGGCCGGTTTTTGCGCGGAATAGACGCCGACGGCTTCCTTGGTCATCCAGCCGCCATTGGCGAGAACGAGGCCGTAACTTGCCGGGTCACTCCGCAGTGTGGCCACCATTTCCGCGATGCCATGCAGGGAATAATTGTTTCCGGGTCCGCCGAAAAAGGGCAGGCCGCCCGTCAGAGTGAGTGGGCGCGGATCATTCTTCCAGTCGATGCCCAGCGCGGCAGTCGATGAGAAGACGGCGCACGGGAAGCAGGAATAGAGATCGAAATGCTGGAGGTCGGCTGTGGTCTTTTCAGCCTGGTGCAGGGCGCGGCCAATGGCGGTCTGCATGGCCCATGACCCGTCGAGACGGGGGCGCAGTGAGATCAGGTCATCGGCAGCTTCGCCAGCGCCGTGCAGGTAGACGCGCTTGTCCTCCGCGATGCCGAGCGCGTCAGCTTTCGAGCTGCTCATCAGGATCGCGGCAGCGCCCTGATTGACCGCATCCTGGGCGATGAACCATTTCAGGAAGGGATCGGCATATTCGTAATTCGCCTTGGACGGCGTCGAAAGAAACTCAACCGAGCGTTCCTCCGGGAATTGAGAATACGGGTTCTTTGCAGCGACCGCAGAGAAGGGCTGAAAGAGTTCGGCCATGGCCTTGCGGTGCTGACTGCGCGAGCGGCCTTCGCGGGCGGCGATGGCATTCTCGAACAGGCCATAGAAATAGGCCGGTGCGATGATGCCGTGCTTGATCTCTTCGCGCGACAGCATCATGGGGCCCATACCACGATCTTCATAGGCGGCCTCCGCGCTGTCCGCCCAGTCGATGTCCACGCCATTGCGGCGCGCGCCCTTGGAGGCCCGGTTGGCCTCGGAGCCTGAAATCAGGACGCAGTCGGCTTCGCCTGCATGTATACGCGCGGCCATCTCATTGACCAGCGCCTGAGGGCTCTGGCCGCCCACGGTTTCATAGATGAGGGACTCCGGCGTGGCGCCGAGATCGCGGGCAAGTGTGCCAGGAAGGTTGGTGTTGTGCCCATGCGGGTGCGGCGCGCTCCCGATGGAATCCTCGAAGATGCGCACGACGGCAATCGTGTCGATGGAGTTGGCGAGGGCCTCCGCGCCACTGTCGGCGAGCGCCGCCTTTGATGCATCGACCATGAGCGACAGCGGCGACGGAGCGCCATCGGGCCCATTTGTTCCATCCCACTGGCTGAGGCTTTGCCCAACACCGACCAGAACCGGCAGATCGCCTTTTGCCATGACACGCTCCCTTATTGTCGTTTGTAACGACACCTAGCGTGCGAAATCCGGCAAGGCGAGCCGGGACGTCGGGGAAGGACCCGCCATCTCCGCACAGGCGGAAACGGCGATATCATTTCATCTTATCCGCCGTTCAGCAGACCTTTTTCGCGCATGAAGTCGAGGATGACTTCGGCGGCCTCTTCCGGCGAATTGTTCACCGTGTCGATGCGGAGTTCGGCTGCCTGGGGTGGCTCATAAGGACTGTCGATGCCGGTGAAGTTCTTGATCTCTCCGGCGCGGGCCTTCTTGTAGAGACCCTTCACATCGCGTTCCTCGGCCACGCTGAGCGGGGTATCGACATAGACTTCGATGAATTCGCCATCCGCCATCAGGTTCCGCGCCATCTGGCGCTCGGACCGGAACGGTGAAATGAAGGAAACCAGCGTGATCAGTCCGGCATCGGACATCAGGCGTGCGACATTGGCGACACGGCGGATATTCTCTACACGGTCGGCATCGGTGAAGCCGAGATCGCGGTTCAGCCCGTGGCGCACATTGTCCCCGTCCAGCGTGAAGGTGTGCTTGCCTTGCGCGAACAGCAATTTCTGCAGGGCGTTGGCAATGGTCGACTTGCCCGATCCGGAGAGGCCGGTGAACCAGAGCACAGCCGATTTCTGGCCCTTCTGTTCGGCGAGTGCCGACCGGTCGATATCCATCGCCTGCCAGTGAATGTTCGAGGCACGGCGCAGCGCGAAGTCAACGAGGCCAAGTCCGACCGTGTCGTTTGTCATCCGGTCGATCAGGATGAAGCCACCCATCTCGCGATTGACATCGTACGGATCATACGGGACCGGCTGGTCCAGCGAGAGAGTCGTGACGCCGATCTGGTTGAGTTCCAGCGTTTTCGCAGGAACATCGTTCAACGTGTTGACATCAATGCCATATTTCGGCGCGTTGACTGTCGCCGTGACGGTTTTGGCGCCCATCTTGAGCAGGTAGCGCCGACCCGGCAGCAGGGAGGTTTCACTCATCCAGAGAATGCGGGCCTGAAACTGGTCGGAGACTTCAGACGGATCATCCGCCGACACAAGGACGTCGCCGCGCGAGCAGTCGATTTCGTCATCCAGTGTGATCGTGACCGACTGGCCGGCAATGGCCTGGTCGAGATCGCCGGTCGCCGTAACGATCCGCTGGACCGTGGACTGCTTGCCGGAGGGCATGGATTTCACGCGGTCACCCGGCTGCAGGCTGCCTGCCGCGATCTGGCCGGAGAAGCCGCGGAAATCGAGATTGGGCCGGTTGACCCATTGGACCGGCATGCGGAAGGGCGTGTTCAGGCGGCGGTCGCCGACCGGCACGGTTTCGAGATAGTCCATCAGGCTCGGGCCATCGTACCAGTCGGTCTCATTGGACTTGCTGGTGATGTTGACGCCTTCGAGCGCGGACATCGGGATCGGCTGGATTTCGAGGTCCGTCGCCAGTTCGTCGGCGAAAGCGTAGAAATCATCGACAATGTCGTCATAAGCCTGCTGGCTGTAATCGACGAGGTCCATCTTGTTGATGGCGAGGACGACCTTGCGGATGCCCAGCAGCGTCGTGATGAAGCTGTGGCGGCGGGTCTGCGTGAGGATGCCCTTGCGCGCATCAACCATCAGGATGGCTACGTCGGCCGTTGAGGCGCCGGTGGCCATGTTGCGCGTATACTGTTCATGGCCGGGTGTGTCGGCGACGATGAATTTGCGTTTGTCGGTCGCGAAGAAGCGATAGGCCACATCAATCGTGATGCCCTGTTCGCGTTCAGCGGTGAGGCCATCCACGAGAAGAGCGAAGTCGATGTTCTCGCCTTGTGTTCCCACTTTCTTGGAATCGCTTTCGAGCGACGCCAACTGGTCCTCGAAGATCATCTTCGCATCATAGAGCAGGCGGCCGATCAGGGTCGACTTGCCATCATCCACGGATCCGCATGTGATGAAGCGGAGCAGGGATTTGTGTTCGTGCTTTTCCAGATAGGCGGCGATATCTGATTCAATCAGGTCGTCATTGAGGCGCATCAGAAATAGCCTTCCTGTTTTTTCTTTTCCAT
>DHZF01000092.1:16024-17121 GCA_002414505.1 Hyphomonas sp. UBA5111
ATGGATCCGGACTGGTCGGCGTCGATCACGCGGCCCTGGCGTTCGGATGTGGTGGTCAGGAGCATTTCCTGGATGATGTCTTCCAGCGTGGCGGCCGTGCTTTCAACGGCGCCGGTCAGCGGGTAGCAGCCGAGCGTGCGGAAGCGGACGGATTTGATTACGGCGGTCTTTGCCAGTTCTTCCGGCATCCGCTCGTCATCGACCATGATGTCGACGCCATTCCAGTTCACGACCGGGCGCGGGGCCGCAAAATAGAGCGGGACGATCTCGATATTCTCGCGGCGGATATATTGCCAGATATCGAGTTCGGTCCAGTTGGACAGCGGGAATACCCGGACGCTTTCGCCCTGGTTGATACGGGTGTTGTAGACGTTCCAGGGCTCTGGGCGCTGGCGTTTCGGATCCCAGCGATGCTCAGCGGACCGGAACGAGAAGATGCGCTCCTTGGCGCGGGATTTTTCCTCGTCGCGCCGGGCGCCGCCGAAGGCCGCATCAAACTTGTACTTGTCGAGTGCCTGCTTGAGCCCTTGTGTTTTCATCACATCGGTATGGACGGCCGAGCCGTGGCTGAACGGGCCCACGCCGTCGCGTACGCCTTCCTCATTCACATGTACCAGAAGGTCGAACCCCAGTTCCTTCGCCTTGCGGTCGCGAAACGCGATCATTTCCCGGAATTTCCAGGTCGTGTCGACATGCATCAGCGGGAAAGGGGGGCGGGATGGATAGAAGGCTTTCATCGCCAGATGCAGCATCACCGCAGAATCCTTGCCCACGGAATAGAGCATGACCGGGTTTTCGCACTCGGCGGCCACTTCGCGGATGATGTGCAGGCTTTCGGCTTCGAGTCTGTCAAGGTGGGTGAGAGTTTTCAAAACGCGTACAGTCCTTCAGGTATCATCGGTATCGGTAAGTTCTTGTTATCCCAGATATAGCGGGCCTGCGTGGGCGATAGACCCGAATGTGTGTCACATCCATAATCTGATCGTTCAGCAGAGCTAAAGCATGCAATTTGCTCGTTATGAGGCGGGCTTTCCCCGATGTTGTCGCATTCCTACACAAACTGTCATTATCCTGGCGGATTCAGGCGGTCTAAATAC
>DHZF01000092.1:17143-38781 GCA_002414505.1 Hyphomonas sp. UBA5111
CTTTACCCGAATGGAGGTAGAGTATGTGCGGAATTGTTGCGATCACAGGAACAGACACGGTGGCCGGTCGCCTCGTTGATGGCCTGAAGCGGTTGGAATACCGGGGCTATGACAGTGCAGGCATTGCCGTCATGGCCGGGGATGCCATTGAGCGGCGCCGGGCCAGTGGCAAGATCGTCAATCTCGAAGCCCTCATGGCGGACATGCCGGTGGACGGGCCGACCGGGATTGCCCACACACGTTGGGCCACGCACGGGAAGCCAAACGAGACCAATGCCCATCCGCACATGTCGGGCAAGGTTGCGATCGTGCATAACGGCATTATCGAGAATTTCCGCGAACTGCGCGAAGACATGCAGGCGCAAGGCCGTACATTTGAGTCCGAAACGGACAGCGAAGTCATCGCCCAGATGATCGACCAGAACATGGCTGATGGCATGGACGCTGTCGACGCGTTCGAAGCGGCGCTGAAGAGACTGTCCGGTGCATTTGCCATTGCCGCCATCTTTTCCGACAAGACGGACCTGCTGATCGGCGCGCGCAAGGGCAGCCCGCTGGTGCTCGGTTATGGCGAGGGCGAGATGTTTCTCGGCTCCGATGCCATTGCGCTGGCCCCGCTCACGCGGGACGTGACCTATCTGGAAGAGGGCGATTGGGTCATCCTGACGCCGGATAGCTATGATATCCGTAATGCCAATGGTGACCGCGTGAACCGCCCGCGTGTGAAATCGGCCGTGAATGAAGGCCTGATCGAACGTGGCGAGTACGACCATTTCATGCTGAAGGAAATCCATGAGCAGCCGGAATCGCTCGCCCGCTCCATTCTGCCCTATATCGACCAGGCCACGCAGACGCTAAATCTGGGCGAAGTGGCCGACGAAATGTTTGCCCGGGCTGACCGCGCCGTCGCGATCGCATGTGGCACGGCGTATTATGCTGCCCACACTGCCAAATACTGGTTCGAGCAGAAGGCGAAATTAGCACTGGAAACCGATATTGCGTCGGAATTCCGGTACCGCGAGCCGGTTCTGCCGCAGACCGGTCCGGCGATGTTCGTCAGCCAGTCCGGCGAGACGGCCGACACGCTGGCGGCCCTGCGCTATTGCCGTCAGAACGGCACGCCCGCCGTTGCCGTCGTGAACGTGCCTGAAAGCTCGATTGCGCGGGAGGCCGCCGCCATTGTGCCGACCCATGCCGGTCCGGAGATTGGCGTCGCTTCGACAAAGGCCTTCACCGCGCAACTTTCTGTTCTGGCCGTTCTGGCGGTGAACGCCGCGAAGGCCCGCGGACATTTGCTGCCAGGGGATGAGGTCGCTGCGGTCAAGAGCCTGCTGGCTCTGCCGCGCAAGGTGACTGAAGCGCTGGAGGCCCAGGACGGGATCCGCGAAATCGCGCAGACATTGGCTCCGTGCCACGACGTGTTGTTCCTGGGGCGTGGACGATACTATCCGCTGGCGCTGGAAGGCGCCCTGAAGCTGAAGGAAGTGTCCTATATCCACGCCGAAGGCTATGCCGCCGGTGAATTGAAGCATGGTCCGATCGCGCTGATCGAGAAGGGATTGCCCGTTGTTGTCGTGGCACCGAAGGACGAGTTGTTCGAAAAGACGATTTCGAACGTCGAGGAAATCCGGGCCCGCGGCGCACGTATCATCCTGATCTCGGACGATGCCGGCATCAAGGCCGCTGGCAACCGCGCCGATCATGTCATTCGCCTGCCCGATGGCGACGATATCAGCCTGCCGATCCTCGCGGCTGTGCCGCTGCAATTGCTGGCCTATCATGTGGCCGTGGCCAAGGGCACAGATGTCGACCAGCCTCGCAACCTCGCCAAGTCAGTGACGGTCGAGTAGCCTCAATTGCTGTTCATGCAGTTCGTGCTATAGCCCCGAATTGCCAAATCCTGTCATACGCGGGGAATGATGCCGTTTGAATTCAAGCCAGATGCATTGCTGCGTGAGGTCATCCATGTCCGCGCGCAGAGATTCGGAGACGCCCGTGGGTGGTTTGCCGAGACGTTCCGCGCAGATATGTTCGCGGCTGCCGGAATCCCCGGTCCCTTCGTGCAGGACAATCATTCCCGGTCTGCTGACAGGGGCACGATCAGGGGGCTGCATTTCCAGGCCGACCCGCATGCGCAAGGCAAGCTGGTCCGGTGCGTGAAGGGCCGCATCCTGGATGTGGCCGTGGATATCCGGAAGGGTTCGCCCCGTTTTGGCAAGGCCATGGGCGTCGAACTGACCGCCGAAGGCGGCGAACAGCTGTTCATTCCGCGCGGCTTTGCACACGGGTTCTGCACCCTCGAAGACGATACCGAAGTCGTCTACAAGACGGATGCCTATTACGCGCCGGACCATGATTGCGGCATTGCGCATGACGATCCTGCGATTGGCATCGACTGGCCCTTCCCGCCATCTGTGCGCATCCTGTCCGACAAGGACCAGAAACTTCCCCGTCTCGCAGAGATCGCGGAGTTGGCCTCAGCAGGCGAGGGCGAGCGATGACCTGGCTGGTCACCGGGGGTGCGGGCTTTATCGGCTCGGCGCTGTGCCATTACCTGGCTGGGGAAACGGATCAGAAAATCGTCGTCGTGGACAAGCTGACCTATGCAGGCAACCGCGCGTCCATCGAAAGCCTCGAAGCCGAGGGTCGACTCGACCTGATCGAGGCCGACATCATGGACGCGCCGCGAATGGCCCGCATCGTGGAAGAGACCGCACCCGAGGCAATTTTCCATCTTGCGGCCGAAACCCATGTCGACCGGTCGATTGATGGCCCGGCCGCCTTTGTTGCGACCAATGTCGCGGGCACCTGCGCCATGCTGGAGGCGGCGAGGGCCTTTCATGACGAACTGGAAGGACCGCAAAAGGCGGCGTTCCGGTTCATCCATGTTTCGACGGATGAAGTGTTCGGGTCGCTCGGGGATGAGGGGGCGTTCCGTGAAACCACGCCTTATGCGCCGTCCTCACCCTATTCGGCCAGCAAGGCAGGCGCCGATCACCTCGCACGTGCCTGGCACCATACCTATGGCTTGCCGGTAATTGTTTCCAATTGCTCCAATAATTACGGACCTCGCCAGTTCCCGGAAAAGCTCATTCCCCTGATGATCCTCAAATGCCTCGCCGGGGAGACATTGCCTGTATATGGCAATGGCGCCAATGTGCGGGACTGGCTGCATGCGGAAGATCATGCCCGCGCATTGCTGCAAATGGCGAAGCGCGGCGTGCCCGGAGAAACCTATTGTGTCGGCGGCGGTGCGGAACGCACCAACATCCAGATCGTCGAGACGATTTGCGCTCTGATGGACGCGCGTCGTCCGGACAGCGCCCCGCACAAACGCCTGATCGAATTTGTCAAAGACCGACCCGGTCACGATTATCGCTACGCCATTGATGCAGGAAAGATCGCTGGCGAGTTGGGATGGGCCCCGGCCCGCGATTTCGAGACGGGCCTTGCCGAAACCGTGGATTGGTACATTGCCCATCCGGAATGGTGGAGGCCGCTGCAGGATCGCGTATATGCGGGTGAGCGTCTGGGAACGCAGGCATGAGCGAAATCCTCGTGATCGGAAAATCCGGGCAGATGGCCCAGGCTCTGGCACATGCCGGAGCAGCAGATATGCATTGCGCCGGGCGCGAGGAAGCGGACCTCCTGAATGCGAACGCGATGGCCACAGCGCTCGACGCGTACACACCTCGTATCGTGATCAATACCGGCGCGTATACAGCCGTGGACAAGGCCGAGTCCGAACCGGATTTGTGCCGGGCGCTGAATGTGGATGCGCCGGCCGCGCTGGCGAAGCTGTGCCATGAGCGCGGCATCCCGTTGGTTCATCTGTCGACCGATTGCGTGTTTGATGGCGAAAAGCTCACGCCTTACCTGCCGCAGGATGCGACATCTCCCGTTGGTGTATATGGCCAGAGCAAGCTGGATGGGGAGTTGGCCGTCCGCTCGGCTGCGCCCCGCTCGCTCGTCATGCGGGTGTCATGGATATTCTCGCATTTCGGCAGCAATTTCGTGACCACGATGCTCAGACTCGCGGCGACGCGAGACGAGGTTTCGGTGGTGGACGACCAGTATGGCTGTCCCACCCACGCGCCAGCATTGGCAGAAGCGCTGCTTCAGATCGCGCACAAGGCGGACAGGCCCGGCTTTGGGGATTGGGGAACTTATCATCTGGCAGGGGCCGGGGAGACTGACCGCGCAAGCATGGCGCGCCAGATCTTCGAAGCCAGTGCGCGGCATGGCGGACCCGTGGCGAAGGTCAAGGGAATCCCGACCAGCGCCTATCCGACGCCGGCCCGCCGTCCGCTGAACGCCCGGCTCGACATGTCGGACACGACGCGTGTATTTGGGTCAACACTGCCCGTCTGGACGGAGGGGCTCGAAGATACTGTCCGCGTATGGGTCAGGGAGTTGAGATCATCATGAAGGGTATCATTCTGGCAGGAGGGGCCGGCAGCCGCCTGCACCCTGTAACGCGCGGCGTCTCCAAGCATTTGCTGACGATCTATGACAAGCCGCTGATCTACTACCCCATCGCGACGCTGATGCTGGCCGGCATTTCCGAAATTCTGCTCATTTGTACGCCGGAGCACAGCCAGTCCTACAAGAGCCTTCTTGGGGATGGGCGGCAGTGGGGGATATCCATTTCCTATGCCGTTCAAGCCGATCCTAATGGGCTCGCGGAAGCCTTTCTCATCGGACGTGATTTCATTGACGGCCAGCCTTGTGCTCTGGCCCTGGGCGACAATATTTTCTATGGCGCCGGCCTGTCCGGACAGCTGCAGGAACTTGCGAGACTGGAGCATGGCGCCGCAGTTCTGGCCTATCAGGTGAGCGATCCCCAGCGTTTCGGCATTGTCGAGCTGGACGCCGACGGCAAGCCGCTCTCGCTGGAAGAAAAACCCGAAAAGCCGCGTAGCAACTGGGCCATTCCAGGCCTCTATTTCTACGGCCCGGACGTGGTTCAGGTCGCCGAACAGGTTACACCTTCCGCGCGGGGCGAGCTTGAGATCACCTGCGTGAATGAGACCTATTTCAAGCGGGGCGATCTCAGGGTGAGCCGACTACAGCGCGGCACGACCTGGCTTGATGCAGGCACGTTCGACAGCATGCTGGAGGCGTCGCATTTCGTTCAGACGGTAGAGAAACGACAGGGATTGAAGGTGGCCTGCCTGGAGGAAGTCGCCTGGCGCCGCGGCCTGATTACCGATGCGGAGATGCGTGAGCGCGCAGACGAGTTCAAGAACGAGTATCGCGACTATCTCCTGGGCTTGCTGGACACGCGCTCCTGAACCAGCCTATCTCCAAAGGGTAGCGGAAGGTTCGCAAATGGCCAGTTATGACCTGAAAGACATCGAAGCCCGGATCGAGGCCAGTCTGGCCGAGAAGGGCCCCCGGCTCGGCAAGGAGCTGGCGCAGGATTTGTACGATGTGCCAAATCTTGCTCTGTGGCAGGCCTGTTACCAGAGCCGTAAGCTGCACGTGTCCCATTTCGCCAGTTATTACCTCCGCTTCGATATTACGCGCGATGATCAAGTGCGGCTCAGCCCGTCCATCCTGCGGGATTTCCTGTCATTCACCCTGTTCGGCCTGCCGGGGCAGAGGGACAAGATGATTGAACGGCAGGGTACCTTGTCAAACATGCACCGGGAAATCAGCCGCGAGAAACTGTCGGTGGCCCAGGCCGTGATGAAGCAGGTTTTCGTGACGTTGGGCCGCGATATCCGTAGCCAGCTCTGCGCCTTCATTGCCGGGGATCTGGCTTACTATCTGGCGCACAATGAGCCGCGCGAGCATGTCGCCAGCGGCGAGATGGTCAAGGGCTCCGACATAGATATCATCATCATCCTCAGTGAATCCCTGCCGGACGATGTTCAGGAGCGGATCGACACTGAAATGACCGCGCTGAAGAATTTTTACCTGCGCCATCCGGAGTACCGGCACGAGATCGATTTTATCTGCAAGCGCAAATCGGTGATGGAGCGCCAGTTCCAGTATTCTGATATTCACGACAAGATCGCCAGCAAGATTGCCTATGAATCCATGTTCCTTGGCGGATCGCTGACGCTGTATATGGAAGTGCGCGATGCGATGGTCCGGACCGGCGTGGACCGGCTGATCGAGGCTGATTTCGACCACGCGCTCAAAGACCGGAAATATGCCATGCACAAGCTGCTGGAAGCGCATAATGACACGATTGATGAAGAGACGCGGTCGCTGTTCTATTTCTCTCAGGAGCGGGTCGAGTTTTCCTGACAGACTGAGGGAAATGTTTGCCCCTTCTTTATCTTTCGGGTGAAATATTTCTTTCAAACGCCAGGCGCGGGAAAACAACGTGCCGCTCTGTGAGGAATGTGCATGACCCTGCTTCGTCCCAAAAAGCACGTAAAACCTGTCCCGCGCTCGCTTTTGGCGATTGCCATGCTGAGCGTCTCCGTGGTGGCGCTGGGCGCCTGTGCCGGCGGGGGAGGCGGGGGCAGTTCCGCCGTCACGCCCTTGCCGCCCCCTCCTCCGCCACCTCCGCCCCCACCCCCGCCTTCGAACCCGTTCCCGGATTCGATTGCCGCGCCGGAACAGTTCGAAACCCGAGAATATAATGCGACCGTTGGGTTGCCGATGATTGGTGCGTCTGCCGCTTATGCGCTTGGCGCGACCGGCCAGGGGCAGATGGTGGCCGTGATCGATACTGGCACCGAGTCCGACCATCCCGATCTGGAAGGCGCCGTCGTGCAGATGTTCGATGTTTGCGCGGCGACGGCCTGTTCAGGCTATGACGCAGCAGGCGAGCGGATCACGATCACCCGCCAACCCGGAGATATCGACACTGAAGGCCATGGCACATTGGTAACAGGTGTCATCGCTGCGCGTCGGCAGGACGATTTCAACAGCACGCTCGACGACAACACCTTCAATGGCATTCAGGGCACGGCCTATGAGGCGTCCGTCCTCGACATTCGCGCAGATTCCCCCGGCAGCTGCGCTCGTAGCGGCGAAGACGAAGGTTGTGTCTACAATGATGATGCCTTGGTCCGGGCGGTTGAGTATGCGGTGGCGCAGGGCGCCACGGTCATCAACATGTCTCTGGGTGGTGAGATCGACAGCGATCCGAGACTGGAAAATGCGGTACGGGCCGCGGCAGCTGCTGGCGTTCTGGTTGTCATCTCGGCTGGCAATGACGCCGAACCGGCCGGAACCGACGAGGATGGTAATGCCACAGAAGCCGTAGGCGAACGCCCGACCGAACCCGCCTATATTGCGGGCGAGGCTTCCTCGCTCGGGCGCGTGGTGGCCGTGGGTGCGGTGGACCCCGACGGCTTCCTGTCAGACTTCTCCAACCGGGCCGGCACTTCTGCGCAGAATTTCTACCTGCTCGCGCCGGGAGAAGACGTAATCTCGACCGGGCCGGACGATGATGTGGCACTGCCGGGGGATCCGACAAATGATGCTGACAATGAGGGCGACTATTATCGGATATCCGGAACGTCGTTCGCGGCTCCCTATGTGGCCGGCGCGCTCGCGCTGCTTCTGGATGCGTTTCCCAATCTGCAGTCACAGCCGGAAGTGGCGCTGCAGATCCTGCTGGATACGGCCACGGACTATGTGGACACATCTGCCGACATCATCACGGGCGAGGCCGCTGGCGTCGGCACGGACAGCGTTTCCGGCGTAGGCCTGATGAACCTCGAAGAGGCCTTCCGGCCCCAAGGCCAGCAGAACCTCGATTTCGGCATGGAGAAGGTCAGCTTTACCGAAGCGCTTGCGCCGAGCGGCGGGGCCTTTGGGGACTGGGCAACCCATTCCGGCGCGTTCAACAAGCTCGTTTTCCAGGACAAATACCAGCGCGGCTTCCGCCTGAACGCGGACGCGATCATGGCTACCTTGCCACAGGATACGCTGGGATCGCGGTTGGTGAATTTCGAGACGCGGGCCGACTGGGCGGCGGGAGATTCCTATGCCGTGAATGCCGGCGGCATGTCGTTCAGTTGGGCACAGGCGCGTCTGCAGGATGATCCGACGGCGCCCTATCAGGAAGATCCGCAATCGACCTTCCAGATGCGCTACAGCTTTGGCGAGAGCCAGGTGGAGCTTGGCCGGGGCGGATCCCTGACGCATCTGGCACCGGACATTTCCCTGCTCAACGAACCGGGCGTCGGCAATGCCTTCTCGACCGGCGGCGCCTGGGCAAAATTCAGCCATGCCGTGACGGACGATCTTGTGATGGACATTTTCTCTGCCGAACAGGGCGGACGCAGCCAGTCCGGCTTCATGTTTGGCCGCGACGCACATGACTGGTCCGTACGCGTCGGCGCATCCTTCATCGCGGATGAGGACACGGCCCTCGGCGGTACGCTGCAGGACCGCTTCGGCGCACAGGACCAGACAGAGATGACGGCTTACTCACTGGAGAGCGCATGGTTTGCCGGGGCTGGCTGGATCGTCTCTTCGGGACTGGAACTTGCCAGCGTCGACCTGCCTGGTGTGGACGCCGAAGGCATCTGGACCAGTCGCTGGTCGGTTGGCGCAGACCGCGCGCTCGGCGAAGGGCGGGTGCATTTCATCATGGCCCAGCCGCGACGCGCTGAGACAGGATACCTCAATCTTGACGCCCCGATCGGGGTGGATCTGAATAGCCAGTTGATTCGAGGCCTCGTGCAGGCGGACCTGACGCCGAGTGGTCGCCAGATCGACTTCGAGACACGTTACACATTCGGACTGACCGACACATGGTCCGGCGAGGCGGCGGCCGTGGTGTCCACATCGCCGAACCATATTTACGGAGCCGAAGACCAGGAGGCGCTGTGGATGCGGCTGTCGACGCCATGGTAGGCAAGACGTCTTTCCTGACGCTGGCGTGCGGGCTGGTCCTGTCTGGCTGTGCGTGGCTGCCATTTGGCGGGAATGCGTGTCCGGAAATCACCGACACGTCCGCCTGGATCAATCGGATGCCCGGCCCCGGCCAGTCCGGCGGAGGAAAGCTGCACGTCGTGGTGCGACTGGCAGATGACCAGTCCTGGAAATTGAGCCCCGTTCCGACGGAGGAAGAGGGCCTGCTCGTGCTGAGCCTCTCCGAAGGGGGCCCATCCGTTGCCGGAACAGCTGCCTATCAGCAGTCACGCAAGCCCTTGCCGCAGCAGATCAAAATAGAATGCCATGGCACAGCCGTGGTGTACATTGAAGAGATCACAACTGTGTTCTAGGCTACCAAGTCTAGTTCACCAGAAAGGCGAAATCGATGTTTTCGCCCTGTATGCCAACTTTCCAGGAGCCGCTTTCCCACGAGGCCAACAGATCTTCGAAGATCATCTTGGAATTATAGAGCAGGTGGCCGACCATCCTCATGTCCGATGGCATCGGTGACAAGCTGCCGGGTAACCGGACCGACCATGTCCTCCACCTGCCTGACGCATAAGCGATTGCCATGCCGATCCTGGTCGTGATCCCGTTGCAGTTGCTGGACTGTTTCGGTGCTGTCCGAAGGGGTGCGGATGTGGACCAGCCGAGCGTTGGCAATGGGTCATAATAATGATTGCAAGGCCTACCCTGCTGACCCTGCCGGACAAATCCCATGACGTCCCGAAATTGGCGCTTTGGAAGGCTGGTTTACCTAAGCTCTATCAGAGGAGATCTGTGCGGCCGCGTTTTTTCAGGGCTTCGATGACAAGCTTCACATCCTGCGCTCTGGATTTCGGCATCACGAGAACCGCGCCATCATGGGCTGCGATCACCAGATCCTCGACGCCCAAAGCTGCGACAAGCGTGTCGTCATCCGTGTGCACGATGCAGTTCTTTGCATCGATCAATACCGGACCGGATTCCTTGGGTTCGAGATGCAATTCTCCAAAGGCCGGCCAAGTGCCCACATCGCTCCAGGCGCAAGATATAGGACCGACAACAGCAGCCTTTTGCGTATGCTCCATGACGGCATAATCGATCGAAATGTCGCGGATCTTCGAGAAGAGCGGTTCATCAATATGAAGAACTGAATTGGTCGCCTCAGTTGCATCGAGCGCTTCAGTCGCGCCTGCCAGCACGTCAGGTGCATGGGCCTTCAGCTCGGCCTGCATCAGGCTTGCGGGGAATAGAAAGATGCCTGCGTTCCAGGAATAATTCCCATCCGCCAGATAGGCCATGGCTGTCGCCTGGTCCGGCTTTTCGCGGAATGCGTCTACGGCAAAGGCTGACGTACCAATGGCTTCGCCGGCCTTGATGTAGCCAAAGCCGGTCTCGGGGCCGCTGGGCGAGATGCCAAACGTTACAATACGTCCCTTCTGAGCAATTTCGACCGCATCGGCGACCGACTTGCGAAACGCTGACGGCATACCGATGAAGTGGTCGGCCGGCAGAAGAAGGATCAGGCCGTCAGGGTCTATCCTGCTGATATATTCCGTAGCGATGGCAGCGACGGCGGCAGTATTGCGGGCGCAGGGCTCCAGCAGGATTGCAAGCGGCGATATGCCCGCGTCTGCAAGCTGGCTCTGCACAAGGTCAAGATAGTTCGCATTGCTGATGATGACCGGGTCGGCGAGGCTGAGGCCGTCATCCTCCTTAGCCACTCGTCTCACGGTTTGGCGGAAAAGCGATTCGCCGGAAAGGAGATCAACAAATTGCTTCGGCGTACGCGACGTCGAAACCGGCCAGAGCCGTGTGCCGGATCCGCCGCACATGATGACGGGATAAATAGTCATGATCTGCGCCACTCCTGCAGAGGTCGTTAGTGAAGTCCCGCGATGGAATCACGAGAGCGGTCCTTATTTCAGAGCTATCGAAGGAAGGCTAGCCTTGTGCCGCGGGTCGTCCGTGCCCTTGCCATGTGCCATATTCCGAAAGTGAGGTGAGCTTTGTCCTGGGTTTGGGGCAACCGTCCGGCCACACACTATGAATTTAGAGCGCTCACATACCCCGCGCCATCGAGATTGGCTGATATATAATCAGCGGCAGCCTGACCAATACGGCCTGCTGACCCCCGGTCCTTGTTCAGCTGTCTAATCGCTTCAATGCTCGCGTCCTCATCAACCTTTGCCCAGATGGAACCCTTTGGGGCCTTGTAGACTCCGTAGGGATCTTTGACCGCCTCCAACTGGTACGGGAGAGGCACTGAATTCTCGGCGTTCATGAATTCCATATTTCCAGACCATCCCGTGGCCATGGCAACCCGGCCAATCGACATGGCTTCGGCGAGGTGCAGGCCAAAGCCCTCAGAGCGGTGCGCCGACAACATCACATGATGCGAAGCGATCAGATTCCATCTGCTGTCATCGGAGAGTGATTCGTCGATGATCGTTATCGAATCGTCGCCGCGCACCGCCTCTGTCAGATCGCGGGAAAATTCGGGATATTCCGTTACATTACGCAACTTGATCGTCAGGGACGTGTCATCTTTTTGCGAGAAAGCATTCCTGTAGATTCGTACAGCTGACAGCACGTTCTTGCGATGAAAAGAGGATCGCCCATCGGCCATGACCAGGCACCGCAAGGGGCCTGTGTCAAATCGGACGGGCGCATCATCAGCGGTGAGTTCAGGCGCGCGAACCGGCAGGGCGACGGTGCGGATCGGTATGTCGATGAACGGACGAAAGGCCTCCGTTACAAATCGGCTGGGCGTCCAGATTTCATCAAGATGTTCGGCAATCGACAGCCATTCCTTAGGTGGCTCACTCAACTCCCAGGCCCAGTATCCGATGATCCGCCAATTATGCCAGCGGCGCAGACCGAGGGCCTGAAGCGCGGTCCGCGTTTCAGGCGCATTGGTATGCAGGACAAGGGTTCCGCTGCTTGCGGCGGGCATCTGTTGCAGCGTGTCTTCGCTGTGGCCGTCTATCTGGTTGAGGGTTCCGCTGAGGTCAACGGCGACAGGGTTATATCCCTGTTGTTTGAACGCCTGGATACCGAGGCGGGCCGCCTGTCCCAATCCGTTGGCCGTTCTAAACATGCCCGCGATGACGAGGGGCTCGGATGGGTTGAAACCCTCTCGCTTGGCATTGCCTCTCGGCAACATGGCAATCCTGATGTCACGTGCCGCTGCAGCGGCGGGAGGAAAGCGTCCGGCTATTTTTCGGGCGCTGCGGAACACCATGATTCGCTTTCTACTTTTACGCTACAGGCGAACTCGCCTTACAGGAAACACAGGTTTGAAGATAGGACCTTATTGGGCGAATGGCCTGTTCTCGTCAAGCAATTGGCTAACGGGGAATTCAGTGCCCGATCGCTCACTGCCTGCCGCCCTTTCCGGACCATTGACAAGGACGAAGGTTGTCAGGACAAGGGCACCACAAAATACAACTGCTACAGGAGCTCGTCAGAATGGCAGATCGGAAAACGGCCTTTATTACCGGTATTACAGGCCAGGATGGTGCCTATCTTGCGCAGCTTTTGCTTGAGAAGGGGTATCGCGTAACGGGCCTGGTGCGGCGCTCCAGCACGGCGGAAATAAATGACCTTCGCCTGAAATGGCTCGGCGTCGATAAGGACGTGGAACTGATTGATGGCGATCTGACCGATTTGTCCGGCCTGATCCGCACGATCAAGGACATTCGCCCAGACGAGATATACAACCTTGCCGCGCAGTCATTCGTGAAATCTTCATGGCAGCAGCCGCTGCTGACGGGACAGGTCACCGCTATTGGCGTGACCAACATCCTGGAAGCCATGCGGATCGAGGCACCTGAAGCGCGTTTCTATCAGGCCTCGTCCTCCGAGATGTACGGATTGATCCAGGAAGACATGCAGTCTGAGACGACCCCATTCTATCCGCGCTCGCCTTATGCTGTCGCAAAGCTGTATGGGCATTGGATCACGATCAACTATCGTGAGAGCTTCAACCTGCATGCTTCGAGCGGCATCCTCTTCAACCACGAATCACCGCTGCGCGGGATCGAGTTCGTGACACGCAAGGTGACCGACGGTGTGGCGCGTATCAAGCTCGGCTTGGAGAAGGAATTGCGTCTCGGCAATATCGACGCAAAGCGCGACTGGGGACACTCCAAGGACTATGTCCGCGCCATGTGGCTGATGCTGCAGCAGGATGTCGCCGACGATTACGTGATTGCTACAGGTGTGACCACAACCGTTCGGGACATGTGCCGTATTGCCTTCGAACATGTTGGCCTCAACCTTGAAGACCATCTCGTGATCGATCCGGACCTTTTCCGTCCTGCAGAGGTGGACGTGCTGCTCGGTAACCCCGCTAAAGCGAAAGCTGCGCTGGGGTGGGTGCCGGAAATCACGCTCGAGCAGATGATCGTCGAAATGGTCGAGGCTGACCTGAAACGTCTTGGCTAAAGCGATCTTTGCGCTTGAACCAGTAAGCTGTAGGCGGGCAAGGCATGGTATTTAGCAGTCAGGACAAAATTCTGGTGACAGGCGCTGCAGGCTTTGTTGGCAAAGTTTGCATCGATGCCCTGCTGCAGGATGGTCGCCATCCTGACCAGATCTTTGCCCTAAGCCGGCACAACGAGCAGTCGGCCGCGCGCGGCGTCAATTCGGTGAAGGGTGACATCCTTGATCGCGCAGGCATGCGCGACATCATTGCCGAATTGCAGCCCTGTGCGATCATCCATCTGGCTGCGATCGCCGAGCCTGCCAAGGCGCGCGCCGATCATGATTGCGCATGGGCGGTTAATTTTGACAGCGTCAGGCATCTCGCAGAAACGATCCTGCACGTGTCGCCCAAGACGCGGCTGATCTTTTCCGGCAGTGCCGAGGCCTATGGCGCATCGTTCAACGATTCGCCTGGCCCCATTGATGAGTTTGTCCACCTTCGGCCCGCGACGACGTATGGTGCAACCAAGGCGGCGGCGGATATGCTGCTGGGGCAAATGGCGCAAGACGGCCTGCGGGCTGTTCGCTTTCGGGCGTTCAACCATACAGGCCCGGGCCAGGCACCGGCCTACGTGGTGCCAGCGTTTGCAGAGCAGATTGCCCGCATCGAGGCAGGACTTCAGCCACCTGTCGTGAGCGTCGGCAATCTTGAAGCCAAACGTGACTTTCTGGACGTGAGGGATGTGGCCGCCGCCTATGCGCGTGCGGCTGATCCTGCAGCCGATATAGACGGTTCGGTCTTCAATCTGGCCTCTGGAGAGGCTCGCTCTATCCGGTCCATTCTGGATGCGCTGATTGGCATGAGCAATAAGCAGATAGATGTGGAGACCGACCCGAACAGGCTGCGCCCGAGCGATGTGCCATATGCTGCGGGTAGTAATGTGCGTATCTGCAAGGAGCTCGGTTGGGCGCCTGCGCATGATTTTGAGGAAACCCTGCGCGACACCCTGACGTTCTGGCGAGAGCAGTTTGTTTCCTAGGTACTGACGCGCCGTCTGTCGAAAATAGCGGCCCTTATCCTCCATCTTCACGCGCCGGGTCACGCTTGGGGCCATACTGTGTCCCAGTAATGGCTGGTGGTGCAGGACTTTGCTGTGGCCAGGGTTAAGGGTGGGAATCCGACGTGAATGTCATGAGGGCTAGGGTGGTCTTGAACCGACAAGGAAGCCCGAACCATGGACCACACGCCAAATCTTCAGCTTGATTATCTCCTGCCAAATCAGGCCCAGCGATATGTGACCGTCAATGAAAATACCCGGCGGCTCGATTCTCTGATCCAGCTGGCCGTTTTGTCGGCCTCGGTCGGCACACAGCCAACATCGCCCGGGGAGGGGGACCGCTACATCCTTCCTGTTGGCGCGAGCGGTATGTCCTGGGATGGTTTCGCTGCTGGTTCCGTCGTCAGTTTCAATGACGGCGTCTGGATAGGTCATACCCCGACACCGGGTTGGCTTGCCTATGTTGTCGATGCTGAGGAAATTGTCGTTTTCGAAGCAGGGCAATGGGGGCCACCGCGTCGCATGGGCATCAATGGCGCGCCGGATTCCTCAAACCGGCTTACGGTCCACAGCGACGCCGTGCTGTTCTCTTACGATAGTGGAACGCCGGAGGCCGGGAATGTGCAGCTGAAGCTGAACAAGGAATCGGTCGGCCAGAGGGCTTCCCAGCTGTTCCAGACGGGATTCTCCGGACGCGCCGAGCTCGGTCTGGCAGGCAGCGATGATTTCCAGATCAAGGTCAGTTCTGACGGTAGCGACTGGGCCAGCGGAATGTGCGTCTCGTCTGCTTCAGGGTTTGTCGGAGTAGGGATCACGGCGCCATCCGTGCGGCTTGACGTGAACGGGACCATACGCTCGGCCAGCCCGGCCGGTCAGCCGCACCTGACCAATGCAGACAGTGACACCATTCTGGGACCGGGCGAATCTATCGACATTCTCGATTTCAGCGGGCTGATCTTCGTGGTCAACATGACGACCGGCGGGCTCGCCCAGTATATATGCGGCGGCGGAATGACCGAGACTGTGGCTTCAGTGACCAGCCTGCCCGGGACGCTCAGCTTTGCAAGCTCGCCAAACCGCTATGTTTTCACGAATACGACCGATGGAATCAGTGCTTTCAGGTTTCTTCTCCTACGCGCGCGTGACGCTGCATGAGGTTGGGAATTACCACTAGCAGGTCATGGCTATTGTGACTGACGGCCACGTGTTAAGCCTCTTCCGGTTGACGGGTATGCTTCAGTGTTGTTGGCAATTACCGATTGAGAATATGACCGGAGCGCTGGCATGACAAAAACCGCTAATGAGCATTCCATGCAGTCATCCCACGACGTCAGCTCACCCGACGTGGGAAAGCTCCGTCCTCTCGTGGTCGATATAGACGGCACGCTCGTACGGTCTGATTTCTTCTATGAGTGCCTGCTTCAGTGCGTTAAGCACAAGCTATGGACGATCCCGGCTCTGATCTTCTGGGTTCTTCGCGGCAAGGCTCATCTTAAAGCTCGGCTGTACGAACATGGCGGCGAATATGTCAGCCCTGACTTCCTGCCTTATCGCCCTGAAGTCCGCAGGTTTATTGAAGAGGCAGCGCAAGCAGAGCGCCCCATCATTCTCGCCTCCGGCTCTGATGCCCGTTTCGTTGACAGTGTGGCGAAACATTTGGAGCTGGAAGGGCCACACTTTGGGTCTTCAGGTGGCGTAAACCTGACATCCTCGCGCAAGGCGGAGAGGCTGGTGAGATCCTTTCCCGATGGATTTGACTATATCGGAAATTCATCAGCGGATATCGCTGTCTGGAAGGCTGCAGGCGTGCGCTATGGGGCAGGTGTATCAGGCGGCCTCGAACGCCGTGTCATCAGCAAAGGTATGACGCTTGAACGCCTGACGCCACCAGAGAGAATGCTGAAGCCGATGATCAAGGCGCTGCGGTTGCACCAATGGGCCAAGAACCTTCTCATCTTCACTATTTTTGCGATCACCTATCCCGCCTATGGTTTGGGGCCGCTGCTGGAAACGGGCATCGGTTTCGTGCTCCTGGGTATGGTGGCGAGCGGAACCTATGTCATCAATGACCTGCTCGATATTGAAGCGGACAGGCGCCACGCCACAAAGCGAGACAGGGCCCTTGCCTCCGGCGAGCTTGCGGTACCGGTGGCGCTTGCATTGGCACTCAGCCTGGTCGCGATTGCGCACGTTGCGGCCTATTTTATCGCGCCGCTTTTCTGTCTCGTGATTGCTGGTTATTGCGCGCTCACATTGTCCTATTCGTTCATACTGAAGCGCTTCGCAATCGTCGACGTCTTCTGCCTGGCTTCGCTGTTCTCGCTACGTGTGATCGCGGGGGGCGCGATCATCGCTGTGGCTCCAAGCCCCTGGCTATTGTCATTCATGTTCTTCTTCTTCCTGTCCCTGGCGCTGGCAAAGCGCGTGGTCGAACTGAACAGGAAGCGGGATACGGTGCCCCCCGCACAATGGGGTGAAACGCTCGCCGGCAGGGGCTACTCGGTCAATGACCGCGACTTTGTGATCAGCGGCGGAGTGGCGACGGCGGCGCTGTCGCTGAATGTGTTTTTCATCTATTCGCTGCTGTCCAACATCACGCTTTTCTCGTCACCCTGGTTTGCCATGCTGGCCGGCGTTGTGCTCGCCTTCTGGCTGCTTCGCATGTGGTATCTGGCAGTGCGCGGCGACATGCATGACGATCCGATCTATTTCGCCGTCAAGGACTGGCTTAGCGTTGTGCTTGGCGTGATCCTCTTGGTGCTCGTGATCGTTTGATTAGGCGTCAGCGGCATTCTGGGCCGCTTTGAAAACCGCCTCATAGGCTTCTCCAAAACTGTGCGCCTGCATGTCCAGCGTGCGCTCGGCAACCGTTTTACGGGACAGGGTGTTACGCTGCTCAATGGCGCTGCGGAAGGCGTTGGCGAGTGCCTCGGCGTCACCCGGCCGGGCGAGGAACCCAATCCCCGTGGTGCGGATTGTCGCCCTCACGCCAGGCATATCGGAGGCGACCGGTATGGCGCCAAAGCCCATGGCCTCAACCTGTACCATACCGAAGGCCTCAAAACGGTTCACACTGGGTAGGGCTAGAATATCGATATTGCCGTAAAATGCCTCAAGCGCATCGTCGTCAAGCTTGCCCAAAAGCTCGACCCGATTGCCCAGCCCGTCGATCTTCGACTTCACGTCATCATAGATAGAGCCGCCGGCAACACCTGCAAAATCCCCGACCAGCATGAGCTTTACCGGCAGGTCAGAAAGGTGCGTGATGGAATCAAGCAGAACATCAATGCCCTTTTCCTTTACGAAGCGTCCGACAAAACCGATCCGTATCTCGCCCGGTGCGACGCTTCCCGGCGCGTCCGGCAAGCTGTCTACGGAGTTCAGCGCGCGTTTGCCAAAGCGGTTCGGTGGCCAGACTTCGACAGTTTTGGCGGTATGAGGCTGCAGGAAAGGCGACGATTCGGCATAGTCCAGACTGAGCGTTGCAACCTGGTCTGCTTGCTTCAGAGCCATCGCACACGAACGGCGCACGCCCCACACGGCCAATTTAGACAGGAGCGAGCCTTCATAAGCCATGTCGCACTGATAGGTCAGTGCCAGCGGTTTGGACGTAAGTGCCGCCAGAAGTGAGGATTCCAGCATCGGCAAGTGCAGGTTCACGACATCAGCCTGCTTTTGGAGACGCCTGAATTCCGTCAACAGCGCGGGTGACAGATAACCCTTGTCGAGCCGGAACAGGATCGGGGACCGCACGATCTTGTAGCCATCCACCACTTCCTGTTTTGGCAGGTCGGACTCGTGTTGCCCGGTCAATATCGTAACTTCATGCTCCCCAGCCAGAGCCTCCGCAAGCGAGCGCGCATACTCACTGACGCCGCTGACATAGGGATAGAAATAATTGAGTACAATCAGTATGCGCATTGTTTTATGACTGGGAAACCAGCGCTACTCCAATGATAATGAAGAAGATTCCCCCCCAGCGCATTAGGCTGACGGATTCTTGAAGAAAGAAGATCGCAAAAATGGGGGTGATGACATAGACGACCGCAAGAAGGGGCTGAATCTTGCTCAAGTCATGGGCGCGCAACAGGTAAATCCAGATGCCGATCGGCAGAATATAGCACACCAGGCCGAAGAGCAGCTGAAGGTTGAAGGCGGCTGTCCGTGCCATCGGCCATAGGCCCTGATCCAGCACAACTGCCAATGCGCCGCGCTTCAGCCAGATGCCCCCAAAGGCTGTGAGCGTCGACCCAAAAAGTATTAGAAGATATGTCCAAGCGGTCATTCGGCTCGCTCCAGAATAAATACAATGTTCTCACCATCCCCTGACTTCAGAAGCGGCCGGGCGAGCAGAAACTGAATACCGGTGCGCGCGAGGCGAAGCGAGTCAAATACCGCACGTCCTGCCAGGGTCTGCGCATAGGGAAAGTCATAGAAACCATCAGCAAAGGTCTGCACGGGCTTTAGCCCCACGGACCTGAAGAACGCCTGCCAGGCGTCATGGCCCTTCAGGTTTATATGGGTCGGGTCGGTGAAGGCACTCCAGCCTTCGCGCTTTGCCAGATGGGCCGCGCCATCGAGATCCGGCATGACAAACATGAAGCGGGCTCCCGGCCGGGCAATGCGATCAAATTCAGCAAAAATTGCGGACAGGGCGTCATCTGGAATATGTTCCAGCACATGCAGCGCGACAATGCTTGAGACGCTGTCTGTCTCCATCGTCGACAGGTCCTCGACGGCGATCGCTTCAGGAGCAATCTGAGCAAGGCTCTCGCGCGCAAAGGCATTCGATTCACATTCGAAAACTTTCGCATGCCGTGTCAGACGCTTGGCAAACCAGCCGACGCCGCCGCCGAACTCCAGAACGGGGCCGCGCTTGTCACAGTAGCGCTTCCAGAAACGTTCATACATCCAGAGCGCCGGACGGTCCCCGGACTGGCCGTTCTCAGCGTAGTAGGCGGCATTGTAAGCGTCGTTTGAGGGGCTGGATTTTGTCATTGCGTTTGCATGCTCTGATTCGGTGAGGCGAACCGGCTGGTGATGCGTGAAACAGAGGCGAAGAGTTTCCGTGTATCACCCGAATTGCCTAGGTCCGCAGGGGATTGAACCTCCCACGAAGGCCGGATCTCAAATACTTGATAGCCGTCAATAACTGGCAACCGGATCTGCATGACGGTGGCAGGCAGAGTTTCGATTAGCTCGCCATTGCGTATGACAGAGACGCTTCCGTCAGCTGGCGGGTTGTAGAAGCCAAGCTCCAGATCGACGACGGGAACCTGCCCCGTCGGCGCGCCCGTGTAGCCTGTCTCACCGAGCACATCGAGCGTAAACGCGGAACTTGTCCAAACATGTCCCACCTCGCGTTCCCACCAGCCAGTTGACTGAAAGACGGCAGGCAGATGCGTGCTTCTCAGGTCGTAGAGTCTGAGGCTGCCAGCCTCATAGGGTTGCAGGTTTTCATATACCATTATGGGCGACTGTCCGTCTGTTTCAGCTCCCTCAATGATCCAGTCTGCCTTGTCTTCCCATTGCATAGTGTTGTTCATGTTGAACTGGACATAAGCTCCGCGATAGGGGTCGTTCGCAACATCACCCATGGTTACACGGGCACCTTCTCTTGCGACCAGAAATTCAATCCAGTTGGTTTTGGAAAAGCGATCGTCCGGGGAAATACTCAAATCGTTCAGAACCACCGTTGAGCCGGGGCCGATCCGTTCGAAGTTATCCACGTCTCCCATCTTGATCGATTTGGCGACAAAGGCGTTCGCGGCCTCGCGACTGCGCTTGGCGAAATTCAGATCTGAATGGATTTGAATGCCAATCACAGCAACAGATAGCGCCGCGATGGCTGTGCCAATCCTGGCAGCGGCCTTGCGATCAGACCATGTCGACTGAATGATCGCGGCAAGGCCGACGACAACGACTATGGCACCGAACATTTGTACAATTTTGTGGACGCCGTAGTAGTAGTCATTCAGCTCAACTGCGATGACGGCTAATGCCACCAGTGACAGCGAAATCCACATTCGAAATCTATTGGGCGATGACAGGGTCAATAGGCAAACCAGAACCGTGCCAATCGCACCGATGATGGATGGATACTTGTCATTCCATGAGTACAGATGACCAGAGAACGGTATGGATAGCCAACGCCAGTTTTCGACCTCAAGGAAGTAGTTTTGCCAGTACAGGTCTCTGCCAACCTCATTACTCACGGTGAGAATGCTCGCCAGTGCCATGACAATGGCGGCGTTGCCAACGAGGATCCACGAGCCAACAGCCATGACACTCAGCTTTATAAAGCGCTGTGCCGTCGTGACGACACTTCCACCAAGCGAAGAAAGTGCGACATGCACGGCGGTGATCAGGCCAACAAACCACATGGATTCTGAGTAGAAATGTGCTGCCAGTCCTGTCAGGCAGCCAAGGATGATCGTGGTTTCTGTCTTGTAATCTTTCGCGGCTGGGCTGACAAAAACAAGCACGGCATTCACGAGTACCAAAGCCCCGCATGCTGTTGCGACATTACCGTTCCACAAGGCGCCTAGAATTGGGGCCGAAACCGACACCAGAATTGCAAATAGCGATATGGCGGCAAAACTGGCACCGAACCGCTTGGATTGCGACAGCGGCATGTTCATCCAGAAGGCGGCAGTGGTCAAAAGCGCCAGCGGAAGGGTCAACAGAAACGTAGATACCGGTACAACGCGATCGCGTAACAGGCTCATCAATCCAACAAAAGTATGTGTGCCACTGCGGTTCAGGGGACACGAATCTCCTATCCAGAACTGGCAGTGCTCATAGCCTTGTCCCGTGTAGTAGGTGCGTCCGACAACCGCATCCTGCGAGAGAGTGCCATGCCCAAGCGCCCATTCCCCACCTCTGGTGTACAATATGAGATCGTGATTGATGCCCTCGCGCATCCAGATGCCATGTAAGTGAAATGAGAAGGCGATAAACAGAACAGATATCACGGCGACAAGAGCAAATGACGCCAATACAGGCGAGCTTGGCCATGTCAGCTTGCGCCATGAAAATGCCAGCAAGAGTCCGAGTGTCACAGCGAAGACATGAATGCCCACAAACTGATTCAGCGTCAAAATGGTGCCTATGGATAGGCACAAGCCCAAGACAGTGAGTACTGCACCGCGATCGGACTGGAGCGTGTCGCCGTCGCCAGTCCGAAGAAATCGCGCCCATCTTGGCGAGAACGTCAAAAGGCCCGTGTGGAATATCGAGGCAAGCGCGACAACAAGCACAACGGCGCAAACCTGGCTCGCCAGCGATATTACTTCAAACATATAAGGATAACCTTCGAAA
>DHZF01000092.1:38884-57921 GCA_002414505.1 Hyphomonas sp. UBA5111
CGAACGACTTCCACCGCGGGGGCAGCTTTTAACCTGATAACTGTATCTCTCCCGCCATACTAGCCAAACGGGTCTTTTGGGCATTGTAAACCTGGTGCATTCGTGTGCCTGAACCGCTGCTGGTCGGGGCACTCAGACGCGCTGGTCCGTATGACAAATATGGGTCCCCTCGTTTTCAGGCTATGCAAGCAACGGGGTCTGCCGCGTCAAGTTCAACCCTTAGCGGAGAGCCCCACCAAGCTACGCCATCTTGCACCAATTCAATTTCAATTGATGAGGCGCCTCCCTTTATCCAGGTTTGCAAGGCCGTGACAGGCAAAAGATGCGTATCACCAGGCGCAATAGCCATGACAATTCTGCTGCGTAAATTTTCGCTGAAGAGAACATTGCCGCCTGCGTCATAGAGCCTGTAGCCTAAGGCGACACCAAAGCGACCGTCGTCCAGGCCCTGTCCGAACCAGGTCTCGTCGGACTCATTGGTAACCGCGACAGTGAATTTTTTTGAGCCATCTTCCAGTTCGGACATAGAACCTGGCAAAATTGACAAGACGTGTGCCTGGCCTGATGGCGCAATAGGCTGCGTATGGCGCAGGCAGCCGAGATCAGAGGCAGGGCGGAAACGATGGTCCGATTCCGGTTCGTATGATTTGTACCAACCCTGGTCTACAATGACGCCGAGAAGCTCTTCAGCGCTTTCCGCCCAGTTTGGCCAAATGGGCTGTGATACGCGAGCTTGCCTGGCAGCCTTTTTCCAGTCTCTCTGGCAAAACAGGCGCAACGTCTTCAGCAGCGAAGCAGATGAGCCAGTGTCGAAAAAGCGCGAATGTTGTGCGCCATTAGTGACTTCCTTGAATACAGGAATGTCGCTCGCGATAATCGGTATGCCAAATCTGCCCGCTTCCACAATTGGCAAGCCAAATCCCTCTGCGTATGAGGCTGCGATCAGTGCATCGGAGGCATTGTAGAGCGTAACCAATTCTGCATCGTCGACCTTGCTGCGCCAATGAAGGCGATTGCCATACTCCGGGTGCGACTTGATCCGGTCGGCGATGGCTTCGGCACCCCAACCAAACTTCCCGACAATTGTAAGGTCTGCATCCATCCCGGATGCCCAGCCGACCTCAAAGGCATCAAGAGCGATATTATGCCCCTTGCGCGGTTCCAATGTTCCGACCATCAGAAAAGAGGGGCGCGGGCGCGTGCCCCGGGGAGCTGACACATCTACTTCGTCAAGATGGGAGAAGTCCGCTCCCAGTCGCCAGTATCCGATTTTCATTCTATGAGGATACTGAATTGACTTGAGAAGGTTGTATAATTCGTCGGCGACTGCCTTCGAGATACACACGAAACCCGTCGAGACTTCCAGCGCGGAAACAAGCCAGTCGCGAAAGACTGGAGGCATTCCAGCATCACAGAATGCAGGCGTCTTCAGCGGCACCATATCATAGAGGCAGGATATGACTTCAGCCCCTCGCAGACGGGCCTCAATCAGGTGCCGCTTGTGCAGCTTGGCGCTGTCCCAAGAACTATCCAGCATAAAAACCGTATCGGAGGGACGGAAGATTATCGGATCACTTGTCGTTTTGTCGGGTTTATTGGCAAGCGAACTGTCGGCGCGATACCATCCTTCGAAGTCGTCTGAGAAGGTGGGGACCAGAGATGTTTTACCATATACATTCTGCTCACTGAAATTCGAACAGATTTGCCTGACAACTCTCTGTATCCCCGTCCGGTACTGTGTTTGAATGGTTGAGGTGGCGTCAACGAGAAGCCTCTTTGTCTCCTCGACGAATGGCTCGGCCAGAGCCAGCGCTTCGACAAGCCCCGTAGTATGTAGTTTGCTGCGTTTGATTTCTACGGCAATGCGTTCACGTAAGGCCTGAGTATCAGGACGTTCTGCTGGCTGTCTGGCAATCTCTCTGAAAGCTTGCACGGCGGTTGCTGCCACTTTTTCCCAGCTAAAGGTCTGGAAGAGCTTGTCACGCAGATGGGCTATCTTTGGCTTCAGATCCGCCCCCTGAAGGATATGCTCAATCCGTTCGGAAAGTTCCTTGGGTGAATTTGGGTCGAACAGCATTTCATCAATCTGCACGACTTCCGGCAATGCGCCCGTGTTTGATGCAATGACAGGGGTCCCGCAGATCAGCGCTTCCAAAGCAGTTAGTCCAAACCCCTCCATATAGGAGGGTTGGAGTATTGCATCGGCTGACTTGTAAAGCCGGATCAGTTCGCGATCAGAGACAAGGCCGCGTTGTTTGAGGGATGACGCCGGTAATCCTAGGTCGGCCCACGCTGAACTAATCTCGTCGATCAGGGGCTGAGGGTGATCGCCAGCTAGAATGAAGTCGGTTTCATCCCGCAATTGCTTGTTGAGCAATGCGAACGCTTTTGGAATTATTTCCACATTCTTGCGCCAATCCAGCGCCCCAATATAGACCACTGATTTTCGGCAGCCTTCTCGCCGTTCATATTCATCAGCAGAAAGAAGGTCGAGAAAATGCAGGGAGACGCCGGCTGAAATATTGGTGCCTTTTGACCCTTTAATCAGATCTCTTGCTTCATTTAGTGAAAAATCAGAGATGGATAGAAGTTTGTCGAATTTCTCGTGCTGGCTTAGCCTTCGCTCATATGTGTCGAGTTCGAGCTTTCTGCGAAGATACCGATCCTTGTATCTGTAGGGAATTGCATCATAGAAGATGGCCGCTAGTGGCGGGACGAGTCCGGCATTGGGAAATAATGGTACGGCGGGGTCAAAAAAGCCCTCAAATGTGCTTGCACATAGCGCTACGTCGGGCGCAAGACAGTTTACATGATGTGTAAGAGCCATTTGGCTTTGCGCACGCGCGTCAGAATAACCGGCTTCAGCTTCCCCTATCGAAGTCATGCCATGCCATACATGTATATGATCGTTGGTCAGGAAGGCGAGCAGTTCTCGGCGTGCTGCGATTGCCTCATCTGCCATGACTGCATTTAGCGACACGTGCAGGTCTATGTCGGATGCTGACTGCGATAACGCCCGCAGGAATTCGAACACATACCGCCCGATACCACGATTGCGGCTTGAGGTCTGAAGGCATTGGCCATCAACCCAGATTTTCATAGAGAGTGCCCCTTGTGGCGTTTGCTGGTGCGAAGCAAGGCTTCCCATGCGGCTACTGATTTTTTGTCAGGCGTCAGGTTCCATTTTCTTTGCGCGATGGGGCTGTGGTCTTGAAGTGATGGACGTCTGACTTGCGAAAAATGATCTATTTTTCTGCGCAATTGTGGGGATAGATTGGCGACAGCAAGAACAGGTGGTTTGAGCCAGGGCATTTTGCGGGCGATACGGAGACCCACAAGAAGAAGAGGGCGTAGTATCGCCCTAGCTCCCTTCAGTCCGCTACGAGCCAGTCCGCCTGCCCACCTTATGGGAGCTGAGATTCGCCAAGATGCCGACTGCCTCACCTGGCGCGCCCAGTCATGGGCCTGATCCGCATCATTCCGGCTTACCAGCAAAGCCTGTTCGAGTTTCGTGTTCTCGGAATATGAGACTTCCAGCGCGGTCTGGATTGTCGCCGCCATTGATTGGACTGCGGTCAGAGTAGAATTGATTTGCGAAAGCTCGCGATCGCGTTCCGCAATCAGGTTCAGCATTCTGTCGCGGTCTGCTTCCAGATGCTGGACATGGTTCTGTGTTGCCAATATTGCGTGTTTCGCCGCGTCGAGTTCGGTTCCAATACGGGCGATGTGTCCGTCGCGCTGCTTCAGCGCGGTCTCAATACTTTCGATTTGCCCATTACGCTGTTTCAGTTCGGCTTCAATACGGGCGATGTGTCCGTCGCGCTGCTTCAGCGCGGTCTCAATACTTTCGATCTGCCCATTACGCTGTTTCAGCTCGGCTTCAATACGGGTGATATGTCCGTCGCGTTGTTTCAGCGCGGCCTCAAGAGATTCGGCTGAGTGCGTGACTTCCTTGAGCCTGGCTGCATGATGGTCTCGCTGGTGCCTCAAATCGGCCAGGCTGGCCTCGAGGACCGTGAGGTCATTCTGCGCGAGATGCAGTTTTTCGGCGACGTGCCCGGAGAAAGGCGAATGCTCACTGAGCGAAAAGTAGTCGAAGAAGTTTGGCGGAAGGCTGAAAGCCGTTGCGCGATCCTGATGGTCTTCGTGCACATAGAAACGGTTCAAGCCATCGAAATAAGCAAAGCTGTAGCCGCGTCCCGTGAGTTCATGTTCCCACGACTCATAGGCGGGGGACTGTGAATTCGGTAGGGTACTTTCTACCACGACAATCCATGGCCGTATCTGGCTCTCCCCCCACGTTTCGAGCACCGCGCCTTCCATGCCCTCGACATCAATCTTGAGCCAATGGACATGCCGTCGATTAAACCGCTCGAAAATTTTCGATAAAGGCAAGCATGGCACTTTTATCAGCTCTACAGCACGGCCATCTTTCTGGTGACGCTCTGCATGCTGGCGAATGCTTGTTGTTAGTCCAGTGCCGCCAAACGAATATAGCTCGATTTCGCCGTCCGATTCGCCTACCGCCGCTTCAAGTACTTCTTCATCCTCGCGAGCTTCGCGCAGTCTTTGGGCAAATTCCGGCATTGGCTCCACGTGCATGCCGCGCCAGCCTTTCTCATAAAACAGGAGACTGACAGAATCGACGACCGGGTCATTCGCGCCGATGTCGATATATGCGCCGTTGCTGACGTCCTTTAAGGCCCGCCAGAGCATGACATCTTCGAATTGCTGAGCATAAGAGACCGTCATCCATTGGTCCCGCGGTCAACAGAGAAGGATGCATCCAGCATTGTGGTGCCGATAAAATAGTCCTTGTCCGTATTGATTACGTCGAAAACAAACAGATTGTCAGTCCACTCGTAGTTGTTTTCCAAATGGGTGTCGGAGCTTACAAGCGCTGGAGAGACGGAATATGATCCAGGACCGAGGGCGCATTCAAATTCAAGCGTGTAAGTCAGACGCTCTCCCGCCGAAATGTCGGTTATTGCCTGACGCGTGAACCAAGTGTTCGTTCCCCAAACGACATGGCCGGTTCTGTCTCGTATCATCAACCCAAGGACGAGCTGAGGTACATGGCCCAGTATGTCCACATCTGTTTTCAGCAAGACCTTCTCGCCCACGCGTGCGGTGGCAATCTCCTTGCCGCTGGGGGCCGAGAACATCCGTATGTCTTTGACAACTGCGCGGAAATCTCCCGAACGCGTAACAGACCAACCATTCTTGTTGCGCCGCTGTTCGAGAGTGAGAATCGCATTTTGTTTTTCTGTAATCAGGACGTTGTAATAGTCGATCACTTCGTCTGGTGGGCCGTCGCGCAAGACAACCCCCTTGTCGATAAGAAGGACCCGGTCGCACAATTCGCGAACATCGGGCAGGGCATGCGTTACCAGAATGATCGTGCAGCCATTGTCTCGGAACTCACGAATCCGGGCGAAGCTCTTGTGCTGAAAATAGGCGTCCCCAACAGACAGGACTTCATCGACGATCAGGATGTCCGGCTGGGTGGCCGTTGCCAGGGCAAATGCCAGCCGGGCCTGCATGCCGCTGGAATATGTTCTCAAAGGCTTGTCGAAGAATTCGCCGATCTCGGCAAAGGCTTCGATATCCGGCATCAGGGCTTCGAGCTCAGCTGGCGAGTGGCCCAGCATGCCGCCGGACAAGCGCACATTTTCGCGGCCGGTAAATTCCGAATTGAACCCCAGGCCAAGTTCAAGGATCGCGCTGATTGAATGGGCATGATCGATACGGCCTTTGGTTGGCCGCATTGTACCCGTGATGAGTTTCAGGAGGGTGCTTTTGCCGGCGCCATTCTGCCCGATCAACGCAATGGCTTCTCCCTTGCGAACATCAAAGGAGACATCCTTTGTAATGTGAACAACCTCACGGGGCTTAACCGGAAGGCCCATCCAGTGCCAGAAGCGGTGCATTCCGGAATTGTAGAGCGTGAAGCTCTTCGTGACGTTCTGGACACTTAGCACGACCGGACGGACGGAATTTTCCAGCGTCTCAACCGACTGCGCTAGGGCTCTGCCATCTGCCCCCTCATCGCTTCCGTAAGCAGGGGGGCTGTTGGTCTCTTTTACGGTCAGTAATATATCCTTGTCCATTACAGAGCATCCACGATTTCAGGGCTGGCGCGCCAGAAAACGAAGCCTGATAAAAGCATCAGTGCGAGGCCGAGACAGGCCGGATACAGCAGTGAGATATAATCGGGCGTGACACGGTACACGATGACATCGTGGTAGAATTTCACGACGGGTGTCATGGGATTGAACACCAGCAGCCTGCCGACTGACGAGCCCGCTTGATCATCGGTGTACACGATAGGGGTAAGCCAGAACCAGAGATTGGTCACGACCGTCATGACCTGGGCAATGTCGCGCGTGAAAATGTTCATGACCCCCAGCACGACGCCCACACCAAACGCCAGCATGATGCTGACAGTCATCGGCAAGATCAGGCTGATCCATGCGAAGCTGGGGAAAAAGCCGTAAAGGGCAATTATCACCGCGACCGTCAAGAAAAGCAGGCCGTTATTGATCAGGGCTCCGCCGAGCACCACTATCGGCAGGTAGACCTTGGGAAAGCTGATCTTTTTCAGCACGTTCGAATATTCAAGGAACATGTTGATGCAGCGTGTCAGGATTTCAGTGAACAGTGACCAGGCCGTGATGCCTGCCAGAAGGTAGACCGAATAGGCACCTGCTTGTTCGATCCCGCCAAGCTTTGCTCCGAGCACTTCTGACAAAACAAGAGCGTAAATCGTGGCCATCGCGAGAGGCTGGAGCACAAACCAGAGTGTGCCTATTTTCGAACGTGCGACACGGGATTTGAACTCGCCGCCGATTGCTGCCGGAATAAAATGACGATTTCGCCAGAGAGGCCGCAGGAACTCAAACATATAAAACCTTTCAAACTCCCACCGCTGGTTGTGAGCGCCTGTCAGACGGGAATAAGTGCGAACCAACATCCAAACGTATTCAATACGCCATCGCCAAAATCAACCTCTGGCGAGCATTATCACCAGGCTCTGCAGACATGCAAAGCATACGAGAGCCGCCGCCTGTCCCAGGACAAGCGGCGGCATTTATAACGTTGTTTTTATTGAGTTTATTAATTTGGGTGGGATCTAGTTGATGAGGCGCTTCAGTTCATCGACGAGATCGGTCTTTTCCCAGGTGAACGTACCGTTCGGGCCCGGCTGGCGGCCGAAATGGCCATAAGCGGCAGTGCCTGAATAAATCGGATTATTCAGCTTCAGGTGGGTGCGGATTCCTTTTGGGGACAGGTCGAACAGTTCGCGCAGGGTCTTGGCGATTCGCGCCTCGTCGGCGAGGCCCGTGCCGTGCGTGTCGACATAGATCGACAGGGGCTGCGACACGCCGATGGCGTACGAAACCTGGATCGTGCATCGCTTGGCAAGGCCTGCGGCGACAACGTTCTTGGCAAGGTAGCGTGTGGCATAAGCCGCGGAGCGGTCGACCTTGGACGGGTCCTTGCCGGAGAAGGCGCCGCCGCCATGGGGCGCTGCGCCGCCATAGGTGTCGACGATGATCTTGCGGCCGGTGAGGCCGGCATCGCCGTCGGGGCCGCCGATAACGAACTTGCCGGTCGGGTTGACGTAGAATTTGTCTTCCGGCGGGAACCAGCCCTCGGGCAGCACATCCTGCACGATCGGGCGCACGAGTTCGCGCAGCTCTTCAAGCGTTGCGCTCTCCTTGTGCTGGGTGGACACGACGATGGCGTTCACGCCGACGGGCTTTTCGTCGACATAGCGCAGCGTGACCTGGCTCTTGGCGTCAGGCTCGAATTCCGGACGTTCGCCGGAATGGCGCAGCTCTGCCATTTTCTGCAGTATCTGATGGGAATAGACGAGCGTGGCAGGCATCAGTTCAGGCGTCTCATCGGCGGCATAGCCGAACATGATGCCCTGGTCGCCTGCGCCTTCTTCGGCGTACAGGCCCTGGCCCTCTTCAACGCCTTGCGCGATTTCGGCAGACTGTCCGTGCACATAGCAGCTGACATCCATCTTTTCCCAATGGAAGCCGTCCTGCTCGTAGCCGATCTTTTTCACGACATCGCGCGCCGTCTGGATCATCTCGTCATGTGTAATGGTTGACCCATTGTTCGTGCGCACTTCGCCAGCGAGGACGACGCGGTTGGTCGTGGTCAGCGTTTCGACAGCCACTTTCGACGAAGGGTCCTTTGTCAGGAACAGGTCGACAATGGCGTCGGAAATCTGGTCAGCAATCTTGTCCGGGTGACCTTCGGAAACGCTCTCGCTGGTGAATTCAAAGTCGTTCATTTTCATTTTCATTTCCTCGCAAGCGTCGCGTTGGGGACTATCGGGCAAAGACAACCGTCTTGCCATCGTTGATGAATATTCTGTGTTCGGCGTGCGCCTTGACGGCGCGGAGCAGGGCGTTGCCTTCAAGGTGGCGACCTGTCTCGACCATGTCGGCAGGGCTGTAGGTATGATCGATCACTTCCGTGACTTGTGCGATGATCGGGCCCTCGTCCAGATCCCCGGTCACATAGTGCGCGGTCGCGCCGATGACCTTTACGCCGCGGGCATGGGCCTGGTGATAGGGCCTGGCGCCTTTGAAACCTGGCAGAAAGGAGTGGTGGATGTTGATGCACCGGCCTTCCAGGCGCCGGCAGGCTTCATCGCTGAGGACCTGCATGTAACGGGCGAGAACCACGAGATCTGCACCGGTCTCATCCACGATCTCGATGAGGCGGGCTTCGGCGTCCGGCTTAGTGTCCTTCGTAACCGGCACATGAAACCAAGGCAGGTTCCAGTGGGCGAAATTGTCTTTAAGCGTTTTATTATTTGAAACGATGCCGACAACTTCGATAGGCAATTCCTTGCGCCGCGCGCCATACAGCAGGGTATTGGCGCAGTGATCCGATTTGGAGACCAGCAGCAATGCCTTGACCTTCTCATCACTTGGATGGATGGCCCAGTCTGCCTGCAACTCGCCGCCCAGACTGTTCAGTTCTGCTTCAAGGCCTTTCGGCGCCATTCCCTCTGGCCCGTGGAAAACGAGACGGGCAAAGAAGCGCCCCGTCTCTGGGTCCCCGAATGTCCTGGAAGACGCGATGAAGCAATCATGGCGCTCCATCAGCCTGGCCAGGCTGGCCACAAGGCCAACCCGGTCAGGGCAAGAGAGGGTAAGGATATGTTCGCGCACCGAAGGTCTGGCCTTGCTCTCTAGTAGCGGTAATGCTCTGGCTTGAACGGACCAGTCTGCTCCACACCGATATAGTCGGCTTGCTCACCGGACAGCTCAGTCAGCTGAGCGCCCAGCTTGTTGAGGTGCAGCATGGCCACTTTCTCATCCAGATGCTTGGGCAGGGTGTAGACCTTGTTTTCGTATTGATCAGCGCGCAGGTGAAGCTCAATCTGTGCCAGCGTCTGGTTGGTGAACGAGGCGGACATGACGAAGCTTGGGTGACCTGTGGCATTGCCAAGGTTCACCAGGCGGCCTTCAGACAAGAGGATGATACGCTTGCCATCCGGGAAGGTGATCATGTCGACTTGCGGCTTGATGTTCGTCCACTCGAAATTACGAAGGCCTTCGACCTGAATTTCGTTGTCGAAGTGGCCGATATTGCAGACGATGGCCATGTCCTTCATCGCGCGCATATGGTCGACGGTGAGGATGTCTTTGTTACCGGTCGCGGTGACGAAGATGTCGAATTTGGGCGCAGCTTCTTCCATCGTGAGGACGTCATAACCGTCCATGGCGGCCTGCAGGGCGCAGATCGGATCAACTTCGGAGACGGATACGCGGGCACCGGAGCCAGCCAGTGAGGCTGCAGAGCCTTTGCCGACATCGCCATAGCCGGCGACGAAGGCTTTCTTGCCGGCCATCATGACGTCTGTGCCTCGGCGGATCGCGTCGACGAGCGACTCTTTACAGCCATACTTGTTGTCGAATTTGGATTTCGTGACCGAGTCGTTGACGTTGATGGCGGGGAAGGGCAGCTCGCCCTTCTTTTCCAGCTGGTAGAGGCGGTTCACACCGGTTGTGGTCTCTTCAGAGACGCCGCGGATGCCGGCCTTGGTTTTCGCGAACCAGCCTGGCGAAGCTTTCATGCGCTTCTTGATCTGGGCGAAGAGGAATTTCTCTTCTTCCGAACCTGGCTTTTCCAGGAAAGCCGAATCGTTTTCAGCGCGCTCGCCCAGGATCAGGTACATTGTTGCGTCGCCACCATCATCGAGGATGAGGTTCGGGCCTTCACCATCTGGCCACTGGAACATGCGGTCTGTGTAGTCCCAATATTCTTCCAGCGTTTCGCCCTTATAAGCGAAGACCGGCGTGCCATTGGCAGCGATCGCGGCCGCAGCATGGTCTTGCGTTGAATAGATGTTGCACGAAACCCAGCGCACCTTTGCGCCAAGGGCTTCCAGGGTCTGAATCAGAACGGCTGTCTGGATGGTCATGTGGAGCGAACCACAGATGCGCGCGCCCTTGAGCGGCTGTTCCGGGCCAAACTCTTCGCGCGCGGCCATCAGGCCCGGCATTTCCGTTTCGGCAATCGCGATTTCCTTGTTGCCGTATTCAGCCAGCTTGATGTCGGCGACGTGATAGTCGTGTGCCATATCAATGTTCCTTTATATGTTTATGCCGCGGTTAACATGACAGGCAGCCAAAGGCAACGCACGAAGTGCGCGTTGCCTGATAACAAAGCTTGGATACGCTTGAGATTGGAAGCGCTCGAGAAAGGCCCGTAAGGGCTCTAAAGCCTAGCCGTTGAAAGTCCGGACGGCGTCAATGATTTTCGCTTGGTCTGCTTCTTCCAGATACGGGTGCATCGGCAGGGCGATGACATGCTTGCTGGCCGCTTCTGTCACCGGCAGGGTGCCTGCGGGCGGCCTGTAGGCGGCGCAGAAATCCTGTTCGTGAATCGGCACGGGATAGTAGACAGCCGTCGGGACGCCCTGGCTTGTGAGGTGGGCCTGAAGACCGTCACGATCTTCATGTTCGATGACATATTGCGCCCAGACGCTCTGGCCGCCTTCAATGACAGTCGGCACGCGCTTTACATGGCCTTTCAGGCCCTCGGCATAGCGGTCTGCCACAACTTGGCGCTTGTTGATCTCATCGGCAAAGATCTTCAGCTTCTCCAGCAGGACAGCGGCCTGGATCGTGTCGAGGCGGGAGTTCATGCCGACGCGCAGCGACAGGTATTTCGGGTCATGATGGAAGTTGCGTTCTGCGGCGTCGGTGGGCGTCACCTTGCCATAGACGCGCAGCGACTCGATGCGCTCGGCCAGGGCCGCGTCATTGGTGATGATCGCGCCGCCATCGCCATAGCAGCCTAGCGGCTTGGCGGGGAAGAAGCTGGTCGTGGCAATATCGGCCCAGTCGGACGGATGCTTGCCGTTCAGGGTGCAGCCATAGCCCTGCGCCGTGTCAGCGATCAGCTTCAGGCCGAACTCGTCGCAGATCGCCTTGATCTCGGGATAGTTGGCGGGCTGGCCGAACAGGTCAACGGCGATGACGACCTTTGGCGTCAGCTTGCCTTCGGCCTTCACGGCCTCGACCTGCTTGCGCAGATGAGCCGGGTCCATGTTGTAGGTGTCGGGCAGGATGTCGACAAAGACCGGAGCCGCGCCGAGCCATGGCACAACTTGCGCCGTCGCCACAAAGGTGAAGGAGGGGCAGAACACGGCGTCGCCGGGCTTCAACTCCCACGCCATCAGCGCAAGGGCGAGCGCATCGGTGCCATTCGCGCAGCTGACGGAGTGCGAGGCACCGCACCAGTCTGCCAGCTGCTTTTCAAGCTCTGTTACTTCAGGGCCGAGCACGTATCGACCGCTTTCCACGACGCTCAGGATCGCGGTGTTGATCTCGCTCTCAATACGTTTGCGCTGGGCCTGAAGGTCGATAAAGGGAATGGACAAGGGGAAACCTGCTTGCTGTGTTCAGAATGAACCGGCGAATACAATTGGCGCAGGGCATGTGCAAGACACGACTCACTCACGTCTCGTTACAGTCTGCTGCATCATCTGAAACGGTTCAGCGGGTTTGCGGACATTTAAACAGCTTCACCTGCTGTTTTATTTCAGGCGTGTGGAGCCCGTCGCGCTGGGGCCTTTGCCGCATGCCATTCGTGCCGCAATCTCGCCTCAGACTGTCCTTAAGACCTGCTTCGAATTTCGTCGTCATATGTGTGGATTGAAGCAATTGGGCGGGCTATGCTGAACCTCTCTGGCGCGTTTTGGTAACGAAACGTGAAGATTACTCACATTCAATCCCTAATGACGCCGGCCTCCTGATGAGGCCATTGCCAATCGGACTTGCGACTTATCAAGCCACTCAGTAGGTGTGATTCAGATGCTTCGGAATCAGCTATTCGAAGCTATCGTGTGTAAAGCGCCAAGCCCGTTGCTTTGATGCGCACTCAGGGGAGTTTAAACTGAAGATGCCAATCAAGTTTCTTGCCGCAGCAGATCGTTTGATGACTTGGTGCAGCAGCGCCGCTTTGCCTGTCTGGTCGTCCTACGGCGTTGATTCCAACGGGCGTTTTGTCGAGCAGATTTCGCAACAAGGCTCAGCTGAAGCTGACGTCAATCGGCGCGTGCGGGTTCAATTCCGGCAATTTTATGCACTTACCCATTCCCATATTCTGGGGCTGAGTACGGATTTGATCGAGACTGCAGAGCGAGCGATGACGCAGGCGATTGCCGACAGCTTTGATGCTGACGACGCCGCACTGGAGCGCGGATGTGCACTCCTGCTGAGAGCCGATGGCAGTGTGCTGGATTCGACACGGGATTTGTACACTCAGGCCTTTTATCTGCTGGCGCTCGCCTGGCGCTTCCGGTTGAGCCAGGACACGAAATGGCTTGAGGCGGCAGACAGGGAAATCGCGTTTCTGGAGCAGCAGATGGGCTCTCCCGAGGGCGGCTATATCGAGAGCATTCCGCCCAGACTGCCGCGCCGCCAGAACCCTCACATGCATTTGTTTGAAGCCTTTCTCGCCTTGCACGAGGCGTCAGATGAGGCGCGATACTTGAAGCTGGCGGACAAGATTTTTGATCTCTTCGAGGCCCATTTCTTCGGTGAAGAGAGCGACTGCATCATTGAGTACTTTACGCAGGACTGGCAGCCAGATCCGCTGCAAGGGGGACGGATCGAGCCCGGGCACATGATGGAGTGGGCTTGGCTCGTTGACCAATATGGCAAGCAATCCGGACGGTCCGTATCGGCCTATTCTCAGCGCCTCTACGCAAAAGCGCGCGAAATCGGCCTGGATCCCGTGACCGGCCTGCTGATGGATGAAGTGCGTATGGATGGAACACCGATCCGCAGAACGCGCAGATCGTGGCCGCAGACGGAATATATCAAGGCGGCATCCGTGCTTGCACAATCTGGCTATGCGCCAGCATTGGGCCACGCGGCAGAGGTGATCGAGACCCTTCTCGACACATATCTGAATACGGATGTTCCCGGCATCTGGCGGGATTCATACAATGCGGATGGAGTGGCGACGGACAATTCCGCCCCGGCGAGTACCTTCTATCATTACATGTCTGCGATTGGGGCTGTTTCGGAATTGTCGCAGGCTATCCGAACGAAAGGCCTTGCGGGGCAATTACCGGAAGACGGGGATAAACCTCCAGGCGGCGTACAGGTCGCGCGGCGCAGGGCGGGTTCCCCGCTCTAGAGCAATGGATTTGCCATAAACCTGTTTGGCGATAGCACGGGCTCAGGCCATTCCAGGTCCAAGGCGCGCGCCCGTCGCAAATCAGATCTTACGGGCGCAGCTCACGTACATGCGTCTTTCGCTGGCTCATCCGGAACGGGTTCCAGGCCATGGCGCGGGCCAGCTTCCAGATAGAGACAACGGCCTTCCGATTGGCCTTGCCGCTTCGCCGCATCTTTCCTGCGCCTTTCAGGCCATCGCGCATGCCGCGCCAGGTTTGCCGCACACGGCCAATCATGGCGCCCCGCATCAACAGATACAGCGACAGTGTAATGTGTCCGGGCAGGGTGATCAGGAACAGCGATGTCGGCATGTTCTTGGCATAGGTCCATACCCGGTTGCGGGTGCCATGATAGATGGCAAAATCGCTGGCGCGGCCAGACAGCCCGCCCCCGACATGATGGATGATTGCCTGCGGCAGGAAGATACAATTATGGCCGGAGAGGTGCATGCGAAAGCCGATATCGACATCTTCACAGAAACAGAAAAACGCTTCGTCCATGCCGCCATGCGCCAGATAGGTGTCCCGGTGGAACACCGCGCCCGCGCCGCAGGGGCTGAAGCATTCGCCTTCTTCCGGCAGCTCGCTTGAAGGGCGCCCAAAGCCGCCGCGCCACGGAATGCCGAAGATCAGATAGGCGTCGCCCGCACCATCCAGCCGGTCCGGATTGACGGCATCAAATTGTGCGGAGGCGAACATTTTCGTGTCCGGGTGGCGCTGCTGCCCTTTGGCAATCTCTTCCAGCCAGTTCGGCTCGGCCTGCGCATCGGGATTGAGGCAGACCAGCCATTCTCCCTGCGCCTTGTCCGCGGCCAGATTGGTGGCGCGCGCATAGCCGTGATTTTCCGTTTCCGCCATCAGGATGAAGTGCGGCAGGGCCTCTGTTTTCAGGCCGGTGGCGGACCCGTCTGTCGAGGCATTATCGATCAGGATGACTTCGAAATCCCGGCGCGTCTGCCGCGCCAGAGAGTCGAGCGCCTGCTGGATGTAGGCGCCGCCATTGAAGTTCACGATGATAATGGAGAAGCTCGCCCGGTCCGTTTCGGCCGGGGCATTCTGGGCGGTTGTCATATTGATCATGGTGTTTGCGTAGATTCCCGCCTTTTGAGACATCTTTCTGGCATTTTATGATTGTAGCGTCGAGATCGCTAAGAGAGTTGAAAGCACCACATAGTTTCATTTGTAACCATATTCGAGCTGCGATATAAGGGTGCCCATGAGCAGCACATCACAGAAAAATCGTTACCAGGATGCCCCCCGCGCGGCCGATTTCACGATTGATCAGGCTTGGGACACCTATAGCGCCGCTGAGCATGACCGGTGGGACCGCCTGTTCCGCCGTCAGCGCGAGATTGCCAAGGGCCGGGCCTGCGACACGGCCTTGAAGGCGATAGAGGAGCTGGAACTTTCAGCCACCGGCATTCCGCATATGGGGGAGCTATCCGACAAACTGGAAAAGATCACCGGCTGGCGCGTCGTGCCGGTTGCAGAGCTGGTGCCGGATGAGACTTTCTTTGACCATCTGGCCAATCGCCGCTTTCCGGCGGGGGCCTTTATCCGGCCGGAGGAAGAGTTCGACTATCTGCAGGAGCCGGACATCTTTCACGACATTTTCGGCCACGTGCCGCTGTTGGCCAATCCGGTGTTTGCGGACTTCATGGAAGCCTATGGCAAGGGCGGCCAGCGCGCCATGCAGCTCGGCCAGTTGCACAACCTCGCGCGGCTCTACTGGTACACGGTGGAATTCGGCCTCATCCGCGAAGCAGGTGATTTGCGCATCTATGGCGCCGGCATTCTCTCAAGCCCCAACGAGACCGTGTTTGCGCTCGAGGATGACAGCCCCAACCGGGTCGCCTTCGACCTGCAGCGCATCATGCGCACCAAATATATCATCGACGACTTTCAGCAGACCTATTTCGTGATCGACAGCTTCGACGCCTTGCTGGACGCCTGCTACCAGGATTTCGGTGGCGTCTATGATGAGGTGAAAAGCAAGCCGGACATCGAGGCCCATGAAACCGTGCCGGAGGACGCGCTGATCCATCGTGGATCGCTCGACTATTTCCGCAAGAAGGCGCAGGTCTAGCCGACGCTGAGAGCGAGAATGCGGCTGATCTGGGCATAGGGCAGGCCGGTCTCGGCTTGCCAGTGATTGAAGGCCGCCTGCACTTTCTTCAGTGCGGATTTGGATTTGGCCTCAGGCTTGTCCAGCACCTCTTCCCGTACCAGGGCGTGGCAGACATCGCCGGACGTGATCCAGGCATCCCAGCCCGAGAAGCGCAGGAAATACTGCCCCGTCGCCCCGCCAAGGCGAGAGCCGTTTGTGTTCAGGTGAGCGAGGAGCCCGGCCTGGTCGTCAGCGGGCCAGACTGAGAGGAACGCGCCGAAGCTGCCATGCGCCTTGGCGGTGTCCGCCACGAATTTCGCATTCTCAAGCGTCGCCTTGATCTTCTGGCCATTGCGCACGATGCGCGTATCCGACACGAGCTGACCCAGCATCTCGTCGCCAAAGAAAGCGAGCCTGTTCGGATCGAAGCCCTCGAAGGCCGCTTCAAACCCGTCCCATTTCGCATCGATGACTTTCCAGTTGAAGCCGGCATTGAACACGCAGCGCGTCATCGTGGCGAGGTACCGGTCGTCGGGTATCTTCTTCAGGGATTTTGCCTGATGGGCATTCTGCGACATCTCCAAAACAGCGGCGCGATCTCCATGATGCTGCGCGGCGAAATCGATGATGCGATCAAAAGGATTCATCTGTCAGGCCTCCCATGAGCAGTCTGTCACAAGGCCCGGAAATGTCTAAGAGTCTTGACCCCATAGGGAAAAGCAGGGATCGCTGGGGAATGCATTATGTCCCCCGAATTCTCGTCACCGGCGGCGCCGGATTCATCGGCTCCTTTCTGTGCGAGCGCCTGCTCGATACCGGCGCGGAAGTGCTCTGTGTCGACAATTTCTTCACGGGCCGCCGTACCAATGTCGCGCACCTGCTCGACAATCCGCGTTTTGAAGTGATGCGCCATGACGTGACCGTGCCGCTGTTTGTCGAGGTCGACCAGATCTACAACATGGCCTGCCCGGCGAGCCCGGTACACTACCAGTTCGACCCAGTGCAAACGACCAAGACCAGCGTGCATGGCGCGATCAACATGCTGGGCTTGGCCAAGCGGACGCGCGCGAAGATCCTTCAGGCCTCGACGTCTGAAGTCTACGGCGATCCGGAAATCCATCCCCAGACCGAGGATTATTGGGGCAATGTGAACCCGCTGGGTCCGCGCGCCTGTTATGATGAAGGCAAGCGCTGCGCGGAGACCCTGTTCTTCGACTATTACCGCCAGCACAAGGTCCAGATCAAAGTCGCGCGGATTTTCAACACGTATGGGCCGCGCATGCATCCGAACGATGGGCGCGTCGTGTCCAATTTCATCGTTCAGGCGCTGAAGGGCGAAGACATCACGCTTTACGGTGATGGCGAGCAGACCCGCAGCTTCTGCTATGTGTCCGATCTGGTCGACGGTCTGGTCCGCCTGATGAACACCGGAGACGATGTGACGGGGCCGATCAATCTCGGCAATCCGGGCGAGTTCACCATCCGCCAGCTGGCCGAGAAGATCATCGAGATGACCGGCGCGCGTTCAAAATTGGTGCACAAACCTCTGCCGCAGGATGACCCTCGCCAGCGCCAGCCGGACATTACCCGCGCCCGCGAAACGCTGGACTGGGCCCCGACGATTGCGCTGGAAGAAGGTCTCAGGCCGACGATTGCGTATTTCGAGGAAGAAGTCCGCGCAATGCTGGGATAGGTTTGGTAAAGGCCCTCGGCCCCTGCCGGAGCATCAAATCCATAAGTTCGATCCACCGGATCGAATTTTCGCGACTCCGGATGTGATGGTGGGCCCGGCAGGATTTGAACCCGCGACCAAACCGTTATGAGCGGTCCGCTCTAACCAACTGAGCTACAGGCCCCAACCGCCTGTTTTAGCGTGCTTCTTTGCCTTGGCAATGAGCTGTCTGTGCCAATGGAGCGAGATTCCGTCCTGATTTCTGGCAGACGAGTTGCATGGTGTGTCGCCACCACTTAGACGAAAGGTTGGGGACGATGACAGGAGTTTCAAACTTCATGCAGGGCCGTTCAAAGCGGATTCTGGTAACGGGTGGCGCCGGTTACATCGGATCGCACACCTGTGTCGAGCTGCTGAGACGGGGATATACCCCTGTTATTGTCGACAATTTCGTCAATTCGAGCTTGGCCGCCGTCGACCGGATTTGCCAAATAAGTGGCGCGAACGACGTGCCGGTCATCGAGGCCGACATCCGCGACAGCGGCATGATGACCCGTATCCTGCGAGAACATAATTGTGCCGCCGTGATCCACTTCGCCGGCCTGAAGGCGGTGGGCGAATCCACGGCCCAGCCGCTCGACTATTACAGCAATAATGTGCATGGCTCGCTCAGCCTGCTGGAAGCGATGAAGCAGGCCGGGGTCGGCCATATCGTGTTCTCGTCCTCGGCCACGGTTTACGGGACACCACAATTCCTGCCCTATACGGAAAGCCATCCGCTGGCCCCGACCAATCCCTATGGCATGACCAAATATGCGGTCGAGCTGATGCTGAATGACCTTGTCGCCTCGGGCGCCGGAATCAATGCCGGGATCCTGCGCTATTTCAATCCGATCGGCGCGCACCCGACCGGCCTGATCGGCGAGGACCCGAATGGTGTGCCGAACAATCTGATGCCGTTCGTGGCGCAGGTGGCCGTTGGCCGCCGCCCGCATCTCAACGTGTTCGGCAATGACTATGACACACCTGATGGTACGGGCGTGCGCGACTATATCCATGTCGTGGATCTGGCCGAGGCTCATATCGTCGCGCTGGAGAAGCTGCTCGACACCCCGGACAGTTTCACCGTCAATCTCGGGTCCGGAAACGGCTATTCGGTCCTGGATGTCGTGAAGGCGTTCGAGAAAGCCAGCGGCCGGGACATTCCGCTCGAATTCGCAGAACGCCGCCCCGGCGACCTGCCGGCCTATTGGGCCGATCCGACCCATGCGATGGAACTTCTTGGCTGGAAGACCCGTTTGACGCTCGAAGACATGTGCCGAGACCAATGGGCCTGGCAGAGCGGAAATCCGGAAGGATATCCGCAACGCGAGGTCGGCGCCGCCTGACGCAGGTTTGACACAATGCGCTGGTAGCCATCGGTCTCGATCAATAAACCGAGGAGACCCCATGCGCATTTTCCGGAATCTGTTTATCGCCTCCAGCGCCATTGCCCTGGCAGGAACCCTGTCTGCCTGTGCGCAGATGCCGTCCCA
>DHZF01000092.1:58002-62669 GCA_002414505.1 Hyphomonas sp. UBA5111
GCCTGTGCGCAGATGCCGTCCCAGTCGGGTCCAAGCGGGACAAGCCAGATGACCTATCACCCCAATTCGATCCAGCCTGAAACCACGCTCGACATTTCGGCCAATGCCAAGGTCAAGCGGTCGCCGGACATCGCCTACATCACCGCCGGTGTGAACGAGGAAGCGGAAACGGCTGTGGCGGCCATGGCGGCGCAGGCGAAAGCCATGACCAGCATGATGAACGCGCTGAAGGCTGCCGGTGTTGCCGACAAGGACATGCAGACCTCCAATCTCTCCCTCAACCCGGTCTATGACTATGTTGAGGAAACAGACCGCAGCGGCCGCCGCAGTGGCAAACAGGTTCTGCGGGGCTATTCGGCCTCCAACCAATTGACCGTGAAAGTGACCAATCTCGATACGCTCGGCGAGACGCTGGACAGTCTGGTCGCCGCGGGTGGCAACACGTTTTCCGGCCTGAACTTCGCCCTGGAAGATGCCAGCGAGGCGCGTGATGAAGCCCGGCGCAAGGCGGTGGCCGATGCCACGGCGCGCGCACAACTCTATGCCGAAGCCGTGGGCATGCGGGTCTCGCGTATCATCAATATTTCCGAAAGCGGCGGCTTTGAGCCATCCCCCGCACCGATGGGGCGGATGATGGCCATGAGTGAATCCGCCGACATGGCCTCCACCCCGATTTCCGGTGGCGAGATCAGCTATTCGGCGATGGTCAACATCCAGTTCGAGCTGACCAAATAATCTGATCAGACATAGCCTTCGGCGAGAAGGTCCTTCATGTCGACAATCCCGACCGGGCGTCCATCCTCCACAACGAAAGCGTTGGAGATGCGATGCTCGGTCAACCGCTTGATGACTGCGGACATGCGCTCATCAAGTGAGATCGTGCGTGGTGAGGGCGTCATGATTGTGACGGCATTTCCGGCGAGCTTGCCCGCCAGTATCGCGCGACGGAGGTCACCATCGGTTACCATGCCGACGATCATGCCGGCCGAATCCAGAACAGCGACGCAGCCTTTCCTGCCTTCCGATATTGCAAGGATGACATCCTCTACCGGCGCGCTTTCGGGTACGGACGGAATGTCCTCGATACGCCCGGCGACATAATCGCCCGCCGTCTGGAGGGACCGGCCCAGCTTGCCGCCTGGATGCCGAAACCCGAAATCCTCACGGGAGAAGCCGCGCCGGGCCATCAACACGATGGTCAGCGCATCGCCCAACGCCAGCGCCATGGTGGTGGACGAGGTTGGTGCGAGACCGTTCGGGCAGGCTTCGGCCACGGTCGGCAGGGTCAGGCGCACATCCGATGCCCGCCCAAGCGTCGACTCCGGTGCGCGCGTCATGCCAATCAGCGGGATCGCATTGGCGCGGCAATACCGGATCAGATCGACCAGTTCCCGGCTTTCCCCGGAATAGGAAATCGCGATCACCACGGATCCGGGCACGATCATGCCGAGGTCGCCATGGCTGGCCTCAGTCGGATGCAGGAAGAAGGAGGGCGTGCCGGTCGACGCCAGGCTGGCGGCGATCTTCTGGCCGATATGGCCGGACTTCCCGACCCCGGCCACGATGATGTGTCGGTCGGTGCCCATGATCAGGTCCGCCGCCTGTTCGATGGCGGTGTCCAGGCCGGCTTCCAGCTGTTCCAGGGCTTCGCGTTCAATGCGGATTACATTGCGCGCAATATCGATGTCGTTTTCACGGGTCACGTCTGCTCGCTCCTGATAGCTGGCCGGATGGCTGGAAAGCCTTCTGGGTCAGGCTGCCGAGGCTGGCAAGGGTCGTGTTTCAGATAAGGATACCGGATCGGAGCCAGGCCGGAGACGCTATTTCGCCATCTGGAGTTGGCGGGCTTCATATTCCGAAACGCTCATGATGTGGGTTTCAGGCTGTACGAAGGGCTCCACAGGCGTTTCCATTTTCGCATGTTCGGCCTGTTCCGGTTCCGGAGCGGGCGCCGGCTTGCTCTCGGCCGCTTCGGGTTCATCCTCGTCACTGCCGCCTTCGGCGATGATCACGCTGATCCGCTTGCCATTCAGCATCGGCTCGGCGGCATCATTCGGATGGACGGGCTGAAGCACGCCGGCGAAGGCGAGCTGGGTATCGTGCGCCGGATCGTTCAGGGTCGTGAACGCCGCTTCGACCAGGTCTTCGACATGGGAATTGCGGGAGCGGGACGTATTGCCCCCCAGCATGATCGCAATGATGCGATCTCCGTCGCGCTTGGCAGACGTCATCAAATTGAAGCCCGAGGCGCGCGTGTAGCCGGTCTTGATGCCGTCCACGCCGGCAACTTCGCCGAGCAGTTCGTTATGGTTCTTGTAGGTGCGTCCGGCCCACTGGAAGCTTTTGGAGGAGAAATAGTGATAATAGTCCGCATGGTCGGTCAGCATGGCGTCGGCCAGGATGGCCAGGTCGCGGGCCGTGGTCAGTTGCTGGCTGTTGGGCAGGCCGGACGCATTCATGAAGCGCGTATTCTCCATGCCGAGTGACTTGGCTTTCACGGTCATCAACTGGGCGAAGCGGCTTTCGGTGCGCCCGAGGCGCTCGGCCACGACGACGGCGACGTCATTTGCAGACTTGGTGACCAGCGCGCCGATGGCATCGCGGACGGTCATGGTGGAGCCGGTGCGGAGCTTGAGGTTCGACGGCGGCTGGCTGGCGGCATGGCGGGAGACCACCAGGCGCTCGTCCAGCGAGACTTCGCCCGCCTTCAGTGCGTCGAACAGCATGTAGAGGGTCATCACCTTGGTGAGAGAGGCCGGATAGCGCGCTTCATCGGCGTTGCGGGCATGAAGCACTTCATGCGTATCCGCATCAATGACGATGGAGGCATATTTCTCGGCGTGAGCAGATTGGGCAAACAGGCCTGCCGCCATCAGCGCCACCGCTATAGTGAGTGCTTTCAGGACAGGTGGTAGCGTGAGCCGCATCTTGTTCTCTCCAAAAATGAGTTAACCCCGAGCCCCGAGGTCTAAACTAGAGTCCGTCAAATCGGTTGACCACATCTTAACGCAGGCCCCAGCCTCACAAATCTGTAATCAGGTTTCAAGCTTTGCAATTTTCATGCGAATTTAAAAATGCTGCGCCGCACAATAATTGTTGCAAATGCTCATATTTTACGCTACGTTAGGGTATCCAGCGTGAAAAGGATCCTCCCCATGGCAACAGCTAAAAAGACCGCTCCCAAGTCTTCTCCGAAAGCCAAAGCGGAAGCCCATGTGGCCGATTCCGCAACCAAGATGATTGATGAAGGCGTAGAGCAAATGACAGGTATGGCAGGCAAGTTCGGTAACTATGCTGAAGACGGTATGAAAGCCTTCGCAGAGCAGGCCGCTTCTTCTTCCGAAGTGATGCGCACGATCAGTGCCCGCAACATGGATTTCTTCGCGCGCACGCTTGAGCAGGGCGTTGAAGCGACCCAATCGCTGACCAGCGCGAAAGACCCGCGCCAGGCGATGGAAATCCAGTCCGGTTTCGCCAAGAACCTTCTCTCCGCCTACACGTCCGAAGTCAGCGCACAGGCAGAACTCTGCATGTCCGCATGGCGCGATGCGGCCAAGCCGTTCATGGCGTTCGCAGGCAAGTAAGTTTCGCTGTTTCCCGGTCGTGCTAGCGGGCCGGGGCGTAGAGTGGCGTAGACAGTTTTGAGCCGGGCCTGTTTGGCCCGGTTCTTTTTTGTCAGGATGGCACACTTAGCGCTGGCGAAAGGGAGCGGTCTGATCCTACATACAGGACATGAGCGACTTTCTCGATTTCCAGACCCTCACCCGGCCCAAATCGCCGAATACCTATCTTCTGGCCCCGGCGGGGTTTGCAGACCAGGCGGGCCCCGATGCGGCAGGCCCGGTGTTTGACTGTAGTCCCGAAAACCTGTTCGGTCAGGTCGAGGCCCTTGTGGCCATGCGCAAGGACTGGCAGCTGAAGGCGCTCGATGCCCAGACCGGCCGCATCAGCTTCATCGCGGTGTCGAAACTGTTCAAGTTCAAGGATGACATCGACGTGGCGATCCTGCCGGTTGATGGTAAATCCACCCTCGCCATCTATTCCGCATCCCGCGTCGGCTATAGCGATCTGGGCGCAAACGCGAAGCGCGTGAAAGAGATTCTCGCCAGCCTCAAGGTGACCTGAATTCAGGCAGTTTGTGCTTTTGCCGTGCATCCGCTCTTCAAAGTCGGGCAAGAACGTATATCTTGGTAACTATGAGCGGCGACCTGAATCATTCCAGCATGGATCCAGCACGGTTGAACAAGCCGGGATCCGCAAACCCACCGGGGGGCGGGCAGACCGGTGATGATGACGGAACCAATTTTGGCCTGTCCACGCAAACGCGGGTGCGGACCAAGAAACCGTCGCTCTACCGTGTGCTCCTGTTGAATGACGATTACACGCCGATGGAGTTTGTCGTTTACGTCCTGGAACAATTCTTCAATCGTTCCCGGGAACAGGCCACGCGCATCATGCTTCATGTCCACCAGAAGGGCGTGGGGTTATGCGGCGTCTATACTTACGAAGTGGCCGAAACAAAGGTCGCGCAGGTATTGGACCTTGCCAAACGCCATGAACATCCTCTCCAATGTGTCATGGAGAAAGAAGACTAGAAACACTCACCCCGGAAGGCCAGTCACTTGCCACGCTTGTCCCCCTCCTTAGAGACCGCACTCGAAAAGGCC
>DHZF01000007.1:0-161 GCA_002414505.1 Hyphomonas sp. UBA5111
GCAATGCCGAGGAGGGTCGCCGCGAACGCCGTCACATCCTGCGGCGGCGCGGGCTCGTCATCACACAGATGGAAAATCCCATGCAGATGCGGCCGCTGGACCAGCGCCTCCAATCCGCGGGCAATGTCGTCCACATGTACACGGGAGAAGACCTGCCCCGG
>DHZF01000007.1:286-816 GCA_002414505.1 Hyphomonas sp. UBA5111
ACACGGGAGAAGACCTGCCCCGGCTTGACCGCGCGGTGGGCCCTCCCCTCTCTCAGTTTCTGGAAAGGCGAGCGGCCCGGCCCATAGATGCCCGGCAGGCGCACGATACGCGCCGCGCCATCGGTGGCGTCCATCCATTGCCGCTCTGCCAGCACGCGCGCCCTCGCCCGGTCTGACCCCGGATGGACCGGGCTCCATTCCATGGCCCACCCGCCGCGAAGGTCTCCGTAGACGCCCGTGGTCGAGAGGTAAGTCACACTCGCTGCGCCGGGCTCGGAATATGTCGCGACGCGCGCCGCAGGACATCCTCCTTCATCCGGCGGCAATGTCACCAGCCAGTGCGCGCCCTCCGGAATGTCGGGCAACCCCTCCCCGGACCAGGCCTGCGCCGCGATACCTTCCGCGCGCAAGCGCGCGGCCTTCTCCTCGCTCCTGACGGTTCCAGAAACCTGGAATCCGATAGCTTTCAAGCGCCTGGCCAGGCGCAAGGCGCTGTAACCAAGCCCGAAAACAAAAAGCAGAGATGTCGT
>DHZF01000007.1:930-1312 GCA_002414505.1 Hyphomonas sp. UBA5111
CTCCTGTCGGGTCTAAGACCCGTACTACAGTTTCCGGAGCCCTTGATCCATGTCCATCCTTGCTTTGGCCATCGCCTCCCTGGCCCTGTCGCAGTCTGCTGGCGCGACGATTGAAGCCCGGGAAGCCGACCGGCTGGAAGCCTGCGTCGCCAAGATCGANNGCCTGGATCTATCAGGGCAACCGCCCGAATGCACGCCAGTGTACGGCCCTCGCCCTGATCGCGCTCGGGCGCCCTGATGAAGGCGCGGCCCGGTTGGAACAATTGGCCAATTCGGTCGATGGCGGCTCAATGGAGCAACGCGCGGAATATCTCATCCAGTCCGGCAATGCCTGGCTCCAGGCTGGCGCGCCGGAAGCTGCCATCGTGACCTTCACCAATGC
>DHZF01000007.1:1402-2404 GCA_002414505.1 Hyphomonas sp. UBA5111
GCCATCGTGACCTTCACCAATGCCCTGAAACTGAAACCCGGCGTGCCGGACCTTCTGGTTGACCGGGCGAGTGCCAACCTGATGCTGGGCAATTGGACCGAAGCGAAGGAAGATCTCGACCGTGCCCTCACCCTCGCGCCGAGCATGGCGATTGCCCGCCAGCTACGCGCCGAGGCGCACCTCAATCTCGACCAGCTGAACCTTGCGATGGCCGATATTGACGCCGCGATGGCCGTCGATCCGGAAAATATCGACACGCTGGTCCTGCGCGGCCGTGTGCGCGAAGCCATCCGCCTGTCGAAAGTGCGCGTCCTCAGCCCTGAAATCGTCGACTGATCCCGTCAGGGCGCACATGCGCCCGGCCCATCATTCCGGCTGGGTAGTCTCCAGCAAGACTCGCGCATTCATCCAGCGCATGAACTGATCGAACCAGCCATCGGCCGTCACGCCGCGCTTGTATGATCCGAAGCCGTGCCCCCCGCTTTCATAGACATGCAATTCGGCAGAGCCGCCTGCGCCCATCCAGGATTCGACCAGCCCGTACCCCTGATTTCCGAAAAGCGAGTCATTGGCTGCGAGGGCCGCAAATAGGGGCGGAGCATCGCCTGGAACTTCCACGGCTGTCATCGGGCCATAGATGTAGCCGATGAAATCCGGATGCGGCGCATCGCTGTCATCCAGCACCACGCCAAGGCTTGTGATCGCACCGGCGGAGAAGCCCAGCAGGCCGATCCGGCCTGTGTCGATTCCCCACTCCGCACTGCGCGCTTCGACGAGTTTCAACGCGGCCTGCGCATCTGCCACGGCAGGGGGAATCCCCATGCTCACATCGATTGGCTCGGTTTCCGGGGTCGGCGAGAACATGCGTTGCATGTGGACGGCGAACTCGTTTTCAGGTGCCGGCGTTTCCATCACGCGGTACTTCAGCACAAAGGCCGCAACGCCCTGATCGGCCAGCCATTCCGCAATCGGATATCCCTCATTGTCGATGGACACGAACTG
>DHZF01000007.1:2458-2841 GCA_002414505.1 Hyphomonas sp. UBA5111
TCATTGTCGATGGACACGAACTGGAAACCGCCGCCCGGAATAATGATGACCGCCGCCCCGGTGGCCGTCCCTTCATCGGGCAGGATGGGCAGCAGCGTGGGCTGCGTCACATTCCGCACCCAGCGCTCTGTCCCGACATCTGTCCAGATTTCCTCAACCTCGCTGCCTTCCGAGCCGGGTGCCTGCGCGTCATACAGCGGGATCGCCGCCGCATCGATTTGAGCGGGCACACGGGTCATGTCAGACGTCTGGGCAACGGCAAAGGCTGCAAACAGGGGAGCCATAAGGGCCAGCAAGAACTTCCGGAACATTATCTCACCTCTTGCGTGTCATTTGTACCGTGTCTGGAGCATATGCCACACCGCCCGCAGGCCGCAAGGCGC
>DHZF01000064.1 GCA_002414505.1 Hyphomonas sp. UBA5111
GCGCAGGTCAATGTCGGCATGGTGGGCGTAAACGTGCCGATCCCGGTGCCGGTCTCGTATCACACGTTTGGGGGCTGGAAGCGCTCGGCCTTTGGCGATACCAACCAGCATGGCCCGGAAGGCGTACGGTTCTGGACAAAGATCAAGACCGTCACCCAGCGCTGGCCCGAAGGCGACATTGGCGACCAGGCGTTTATCATTCCGACGATGGGGTGAAGCATGAGCCCTTACGACACGATCACTTTTGAACATTCTGACCGCATTGCGCTGGTCACGATTAACCGGCCGGACAGCCTTAATGCGCTGAACCAGGAAGTCATGGCGGAAGTGGCAGATGTGTTCGCGCGTATCGATCGCGACAAGGACATTGCCGTCAGCGTGCTGACCGGCGAGGGCCGCGCCTTTGCCGCCGGTGCGGACATCAAGGAGATGCAGCCGCAGAGCTTTTCCGACATGTATGTCGAGGACTTCTTCGGCTTGTGGGACCGGTTCGCGGCCTGTCGCAAGCCGGTAATCGCGGCGGTGAACGGCTTCGCGCTCGGCGGCGGCTGTGAACTGGCCATGATGTGCGACATGATCATCGCCTCTGACAAGGCCAGGTTCGGCCAGCCGGAAATCAAGCTGGGCGTCACGCCCGGCATGGGTGGCTCGATCCGCCTGACCAAGGCCGTCGGCAAGGCGAAGGCCATGGACATGGTGCTGACTGGCCGGATGATCGATGCCGCCGAAGCTGACCGGATCGGCCTCGTCTCCCGCGTCGTCGAGCATGACACGCTGATGGACACGGCGATGGCGGCGGCGAAGGAAATCGCGTCCTATTCCATCCCGTCCATCATGGCCGCCAAGGAAATGGTTGGCCGCGCGCTGGAAGTCTCGACCGCAGAAGGCGTGAAGTTCGAACGCCGCCTGTTTCAGGGCCTGTTCGGCACCGCAGACCAGAAGGAAGGCATGAGCGCTTTCATCGAGAAGCGCGCGCCAAAGTTCAGGGATGCCTGACAGGTGTTTCCTGAGGCCCGACCGTGCTCCTCCGGGCGTATCGGGCTGAACTGGGCGCCTGCTGCATGCATAGCTGTGCAGGCGCCCCTTTTTTTGAAGTTGATTCATGTTGTTGACTGAAGAACAAACTCTGATTTCAGAAATGGCGGAAAGCTTCGCCAGACATGAACTTCGTCCCAATTCTGCTCGTTGGGATAAGGAAGAATATCTCGAACGCACGACCTTGGCGGCTCTGGGGGACCTTGGGTTTGGCGGTATTTATACCAGGGAGGAATATGGCGGTTCAGGCCTTGGTCGATTCGATGCAGCGTTGATTTTCGAACAACTCTCTCGCGGCGATATCAGCCATGCCGCCTTTTTATCCATCCATAATATGGCGACCTGGATGATCGACCATTTCGGCAGTGACGCGTTGCGCGCGAAATATGTCCCGCGCCTGACCGCAACGGAGCTGATTGCCTCCTATTGCCTGACAGAACCAGGAGCCGGGTCTGATGCGGCAAGCCTGAGGACGACGGCAAAACGAGATGGCGATGCTTATGTCCTCAATGGATCAAAAGTTTTCATTTCGGGGGCTGGTTTCTCGGATGTTTATCTTGTCATGGCGCGTACGAGCGAGGATGGCGCTCGAGGTATTTCAAGTTTTGTCGTCGACGGGGATGTACCGGGCCTGTCCTTCGGTAAGCCGGAAGTGAAGATGGGCTGGCGCGCCCAGCCGACCGCCATGGTCAGTTTTGATGATTGCCGGATCCCCGAGACAAATCGTGTGGGGGAAGAGGGACATGGATTTCGTTTTGCGATGGCAGGTCTGGATGGTGGACGGCTCAACATCTCTGCCTGTGCTCTTGGCGGTGCGCAGGACGCGCTAGACCGGGCCTTGGCCTATGTGCAGGACCGCAGGCAATTCGGCCGGGCAATTGCCGATTTTCAGGCGACACAATTCAAGCTCGCGGACATGGAAACGGAACTCTCGGCAGCCAGGTCATTGCTCTATGAAGCTGCCCGCAAGGTCGACGCAGAGGCGCCCGACAAAACGAAATTCTGTGCCATGGCCAAGCGCTATGTCACCGATGCTGCGTTCAAGGTCGCCAATGAGGCGCTCCAATTGCATGGGGGGTATGGCTACCTCGCCGATTATGAAGTCGAGCGCATTGTGCGAGACCTGCGTGTCCACCAGATTCTTGAGGGAACGAATGAGATCATGCGCGTCATCATCTCACGGGAAATGCTGAAGGGATAAGAGTGACTGAAACTTCGATCATAGCGCGTAAGCAAGGCCGGGTCGGGCGCCTCACTCTGAACCGGCCAAACGCCTTGCATGCGCTGAATGCCGACATGGTGGGCAGGATAACCGACGCCTTGATCGTCTGGCGAGACGCGACTGATGTCGATTTCATTGTGATCGATCATGCGGAAGGGACTCGGGGCTTTTGCGCTGGCGGCGATGTTCGCATGCTGGCGCAGTCCGGCGCAAAGGATGGTCGTGAAGCTGCCGCTTTTTTCGCTGCCGAGTACCGGCTCAACACTCTGATCAAAGAGTATCCAAAACCCTATGTCGCCCTTCTGGATGGTGTAACAATGGGAGGTGGTGTGGGCATTTCGATGCACGGGACCCATCGAATCGCTACCCCGAAGACGCTCTTTGCCATGCCGGAATCCGGAATAGGTCTGTTTCCCGATGTGGGGGGAGGATGGTTCCTGCCCCGGCTTCCGGGAAAGCTTGGCATGTGGCTGGGCCTGACGGGGGCGCGACTGAAGGGGAAAGACGTCCTGGCAGTCGGGATTGCAACACATTTCATCGAGGAGGCAGCCGGGCTTGCAGACAAGCTCTGTGAGCAGGGCCTTCGCGCTCTGGACGATCTCCAGACATCGGCCCGTCCAGGTTTTTCCGATCATCTGGCGCAGATCAATCGCTGCTTCGATGAAGCCAGTGTAGAGGACATCCTGACATGTCTGGACAGGGGAAGTGACTGGGCGGCCGAACAGGCCAGGACACTCAGAACCAAATCTCCTTTGAGCTTGAAGATCGCGCACCGACAGTTGCAAACGGGAGAAAGGATGACGGATTTCCGTGAGACTATGCGCATGGAATACCGTATCGGCAGCCGTCTTGTCCGCACGCGCAATTTCCAGGAGGGCGTCCGCGCTGTCCTGATCGACCGGGACAATGCGCCCTTATGGGAACCCGGAAATCTTGACGATATTACCCCGGCTATCCTCGAGGGCTTCTTTGAGCCGCTGAGTGACGCGGAACTCACTTTCATTGGAGGATAGGATGACTAAGATCGCCTTTATCGGGCTCGGAAACATGGGCTCGGGCATGTGTGCCAATCTCTGCAAGGCGGGCCATGAGGTCCGTGCCTTCGACCTCAATGCCGAGGCGGTGAAGGCCGCCGAAGGCCACGGGGCAAATGCTGCGGCCACAATCGCGGATGCCGTGAAGGACGCCGAAATCGTGGTCACCATGCTGCCCGCGGGCAAGCATGTCCTGGCGGTTTATTTCGGCGATGATGGTGTCGCGGCCCATGCAGACACGGGCACGCTCTTCCTCGATTGCTCGACCATTGCGGTGGAGGCTGCCCGCGAAGCGGCGTCCAAGGCCGAAGCGGCGGGTTTCCTGATGGCGGATGCGCCCGTGTCCGGCGGCACGGCGGCAGCAGATGCCGGCACGCTGACCTTCATGGTGGGCGGCCCGGAGGAAGCCTTCGCGAAGGCCAAGCCGATCCTCGACGCGATGGGCAAGAACATCTTCCATGCGGGCGGCAGCGGGAACGGCCAGGCAGCCAAGATCGCCAATAACATGCTGCTCGGCATTTCCATGATCGCTACGTGCGAAGCGTTCAATCTCGCGGAAAAACTGGGCCTCGACGCGCAGACCTTCTTCGACATTTCCTCGACAGCTTCCGGCCAGTGCTGGAGCATGACCAGCTATTGCCCGGCGCCCGGCCCAGTTCCGGCGGCGCCATCGAACCGCGACTATCAACCGGGGTTTGCGGTCGCGATGATGTTAAAAGACCTTCATCTGGCCGCCGCTGCCGCGAAGGCTGCAGGCGCAGAGGTCACGCTCGGGGAGATGGCAGAAAAAATCTATCAGGATCTGGATA
>DHZF01000063.1 GCA_002414505.1 Hyphomonas sp. UBA5111
AAAAATCTATCAGGATCTGGATACCAGGGGTCATGGCGGCCTCGATTTTTCCGGTGTGATGAAGGATCTCCGGGGAGGACTTTGAGGTGGCGCGCAAGATATCCTCTGTCGTTCTGATCGGGGGCGGTCAGGCGGCCGCGCAGGCTGCGCAATCCCTGCGCATGTCCGGTTATGACGGAAAGCTCTCCCTGGTTGGCGACGAACCCGTCCTGCCTTATCAGCGTCCGCCGCTGTCAAAAGCCTTCATGAAGGGCGAGCTTGCTGAAGAGCGGCTCTATTTCAAGCCTGCGGCATGGTATGAGAACAATAAGATCGACACATTATTGTCCCAGCGTGTGCTCGGGATTGACCGGTCAGCCCAGAGGATCCGTCTCGAGCATGGCGGCGATCTGCCTTATGATGCGCTCATCATTGCGACAGGTGCGCGCCCCAGACCCTTGCCGGTTACGGGAGCTGATCTTTCCGGCGTTCATGCTCTGCGCTCACTCAGCGATGTCGAAAGAATTCGTCCCCAGATGATCTCAGGTCGGAAAATGGTCATCATCGGAGCCGGATATATTGGTCTGGAATCCGCTGCCGTTGCGCGCCAATTCGGGCTTGATGTGACGGTGCTGGAGATGGCGGACCGAGTGCTTGCGCGTGTCACCAGTCCGGTAATCAGCGAATTCTATACCCGTCTTCATCATGCGCGGGGCGTTGATATACGCCTTGGTGCCAGGCTTGCTGGCTTGAGAGGTTCCCGAGGAAGAGTCACGCAGGCGGTGCTGGATACGGGTGAGTCCATCGACGCCGATATCGTACTTGTTGGTATCGGAATCCTGCCAAATACCGAATTGGCAGCCGCCGCGGGACTTCAATGCGCAAATGGAATTCTAGTCGATGAGGATGCGCGGACATCTGATCCGTGCATCTTCGCTGCCGGGGATTGTACCGTTCGGCCCATTATCCCGTATGGTCGAACCGGTCGTCTGGAAAGCGTCCACAACGCGATTGAACAGGGCAAACTCGCAGCTGCGGCCATCATGGGGACAGACCGACCGCGCGTGGATTGTCCCTGGTTCTGGTCTGATCAGTTCGATATAAAATTGCAGATTGCAGGCCTCTCCACAGGGCATGATGATATTGTGCTGCGTGGGGAGATGTCGACTTGTAGGTTTTCCGCCTTCTATTTCAAGACGGGACATCTCATCGCTGTTGACGCGATCAACAGTCCAGCAGACTTCCTGGCGTCCAAGAAGCTGATCCTGAACCAGGCGAGGCCCAGCAAGGTTGAGTTGGCAGACACTGCAGTGCCGATAAGAGACATCCTCGGCAAGATGACGGTGCAAGGGTGATCTGGTGCTTGGATGGCACCGCGATCGCCCTCCCCATGACATGGCGACAGGCAGGTTTCCTCCGTCATGCAGGCCAAGGTGAACAAGTCCCGCGAAATGGACAGGGCGGGGCGGTATCCGTGTTTGCACAAGACATAAACATTCTTTCCCTCTAGGAGCATAAAATGCCGTATGCCTACATTGTTGAAGCCGCACGAACCGCTGGAGGGCGCCGCAAGGGCGCGCTTTCCGGCTGGCACCCGGCGGACATGGCCGCTGAGATCCTGAATGCTTTGGTTGACCGCTCCGGAATTGATCCTGCGGCGATAGAGGATGTAATCATGGGCTGTGTCAGCCAGGGGGGCGAACAGTCCACGGCATTGGGACGCAATGCTGTACTGGCGTCCAAGCTCCCGCGAAGCGTTCCGGGCGTGACGATCGACCGGCAATGCGGATCCTCCCAGCAGGCCCTGCAATTTGCTGCGCAAGCCGTGATGTCGGGTACGCAGGACATGGTGATCGCTGCTGGTGTGGAAAGCATGTCGAGAGTGCCAATGAATTCCGCGATAGATGTTTATGCCCAGGCAGGCATGGGAAAGGGGCCCTGGAGTGACAGAATTCAGCATACATATGGGGTCAGGGAATTCAGTCAGTTTAGGGGTGCCCAGATGATTGCGGACAAATATGGTTTCACGCGCGAGGATATGGATCGGTTTGCCCTTGAAAGCCATCAGAGAGCGGCCCGTGCGACCGAGTCCGGCGCTTTCAATTCTGAAATTGTGCCTCTGGACATTGGCACCAGCGCCGGTGCGGTGGCTCATGTCCAGGATGAAGGCATACGCTACGATGCCAGTCTTGAAAGTATCGGCTCGGTCAGAACCCTTCAAGAGGGGGGAACCATTACGGCTGCAAATGCCAGTCAGGTCTGCGATGGTGCCTCCGGCATCCTCGTCGCCAGTGAAGCAGCCCTGAAGACGCATGGCTTGGAACCATCAGCTCGGATCGCAAGCTTGCTCGTGACGGCCGGAGATCCTGTCATCATGCTGGAGGAACCAGTGTTTTCGACACAGAAAGCGCTGGTCAGACAGAATATGAAAATTGAGGATATCGATCTCTATGAAGTGAATGAGGCCTTCGCTTCGGTCCCCATGGCCTGGCTCAGAATGCTTGATGCTGATCCGGCAAGAATGAATGTGAATGGGGGAGCCATTGCTCTTGGTCACCCGCTCGGCGCCTCGGGCACAAAACTGATGACCACGCTCGTACATGCCCTGCGCGCCCGGGGAGGACGATTTGGACTTCAGACCATGTGTGAAGGGGGAGGCATGGCAAATGTCATGATCGTCGAGGCGATGTGAGGCAGGGCTTGAAAGCCGGAATGCGGCGGTCCTTGAGTGGAGACATCATGGACCAAATTGTCTGACTGGACTGGCCGGATATGCTTGGGCCTGACACGGCAGGCAGTCCGGAACATTGGACTATTGCCACACCGGCCGCTTTGACCAGATCAGTCCGCGCTGCACGAGTGACACTGCCGCCTCATGCAAGCGGTCGCCAGTTTCTCTGGCTGCCTTTCCGGCACAGGCCCGCGCATGAGTGCCCTCAAGGATAATTCCCAGTTTGAAGCAGGCGAGCGCAACATACCAGTTGATACAGGTCATATCGCGAAGAGAGTGATCGGCATAGTGCCGGATCAATTCATCCGCAGTCGGAAAACCGTCCCAAGGCTCCACTTGCAAAACGGGCAGTTCCGGATCATATCCCCGCCATGTGGCGACGATCCAGGCAAGGTCGAGCAAGGGATCCCCAATTGTCGATAATTCCCAGTCCACAATCGCGGCCAGTTCGGGACTGTCATAGCGGTACATGACATTGGCCAGCTGATAGTCACCATGAAGGATGCCAGGTCGGTAGCCGGGTGGGATATTGGTTGCCAGATAGTCCGACAGGGGACCAACGTCTTGGAGACTCTGAGGTCCGGGCCAACCGGTTAGCCGGGTATATGAGTCGAGTTGGTCGCGCCAACGCGAAACCTGTCGTTCGAGAAAATTCTCAGGCCTACCGAATCCCTCAAGCCCTGCGGCTGCGTAATCTATGTGCGCCAGGGCCGCGGCGCCCTCAACCAAGGCCAGACCCATGCGGCGGCGCAGGGCGGGACTGGATCTGTGCGGTTCCGGCATGCCATTTACCGCATTGAATCCCGTAACCGGCTCCATGAGATAGAAAGCGGTGCCAAGGATGCTGTCGTCTTCACATTTTGCCACCAGGGCCGGGTGGGGAACCTTGCTCCCAGCGAGTGCGGCAAGAACCCTGGCTTCCCGCATCATGGTCTCGCCCGCTCTGGGTCTGGGAGCCAGGGAAGGCCGGCGAAGGACATAGTCCCTGTCAAGTCGCCGGAATCGAAAGATCAGGTTCTGTGTTCCGCCGGCAAGGCGTGTCACGTCGGCAATGGGCCCGCTGCCGAGACCTTTTGTATCCATCCAGTCTGCAAGACGATTTGGGTCTAGCCCGGTCATGTTGGTTTGAGTGTTCATGGCCAGAGTCAAAGCAGCATGCCGCCATCGGCGAGCAGGGTCTGCCCGACCATGTAGCCGCTCAGGGGGGAGGCAAGAAACAGGGCAATCGCGGCCATTTCCTCAGGAGTTCCGAATCGACCGAGCGGAATATTGGACTTGGCCGCTTCCGACCGGGATTCATTTTCAGTTGTCACACGGGTCATGCGTGTCGGCACAAATCCTGGTGCGATGCCGTTCACGCGTAGCCCGTCTGCGGCCCAGGCCTGACCAAGGGTCCGGGTCAGACCTAATGCACCGGCTTTGGAAGCATTATAGGCAGGATTACCCCGCGTGGCATGGAATGCGGCCGAGGAGCTGACAATGATAAGCGAACCGCTCGTACTGGCAAGCATGTCGCGAAACTTGGTTGCGCAACTCATCAAGCTGGTCAGATTGACATCCAGAACACGCCTGAACCCATCAATTTCGAATTCCTTGCGTCCGTAGAGGACCAGGCCCTGGCACAGGACGAGGATGTCCAGTTTTGCAAAGGGGGGGACATAGGCCGCGACCCTGTCGGGTTGACTAACATCCATACATTCATAGTGGAGGCCTTCGAGATCGGATGTGGGCTCGGTCTCATAGTCTTTCGCGGTTGCGCGTGTGCCCCAGACAAAGACGTCTGCGCCTTTTGACCGGAACGCCTGGGCGGTGGCATTTCCTATCCCGCTTGTGCCGCCGACAATCAGGGCCGTCTTGCCTTTAAAATCTATCGTATAATCCATGCTGGATCACTCCTTATATGCCTTGCTCTGGACACTGAGACGGCCATGCGTCCGCCCGTGAGCAATTCGTCATCTGTTTCAATCAGCAGGATATTTGAGCTCAGCCTGCGCTCTGGCCTTGTGGTATATATAATCCGGAAACTGATCAGCCGACGGCACGATGTCGCGTAGCATTTCCTTGGCCACAGTGAGTTTGTGGACCTCTGTGGGCCCATCGGCAAGACCGATCATATAGCTGTTCATCAAATGATAGGAAAACGGCATTTCGGTCGACAGGCCCAGGGATCCGTGCAGATGAAGGGCGATTGACGCGACATCATGCAGAACCTTCGGCATCATGACCTTCACCGCCGCAATATTCTGCTTGATCGCCTTCCAGTCCTTTGATTCATCCGCCAGCCAGGCGGCTTCGAGGGTCAACAGACGGAACTGGCGAAGCTGGATCCAGCAATCGGCCAGTTTTTCCTGAACCATCTGTTTCTCCGACAATCGCTCGCCCTTGGTAAAGCGCGACGCGACCCGCTGGCAGGTAAGATCAAGGCATTTCGTTGCTTCGGCAAGGGCTCGCATGGCATGATGCAGCCGGCCGCCGCCAAGTCGAACCTGTGCAACCGTAAAGGCTTCTCCCTTTTCTCCAAGCATGTGATCTTTCGGAATGCGTACGGCGTTGAATCTCAGATGCGCATGTTCGGGTTCGGCTTGGCCGAAATATGTGTAATCGCGTACAAATTCGATACCGGGCGTTTCGGCGGGAACGATGAACATGGACATGCTGCGATAGGGGTTTTCAGCATCCGGGTCCGTCACTGCCATGACAATGAAGACAGACGCAAAGCGCGCATTGGAGGCAAACCATTTCTCGCCGGTGATGACCCATTCCCCGCCATCGGCAATGGCCTGTGTTTTCAATAGGAGCGGATCGGACCCGCCATGAGGTTCCGTCATGGCGAAGCAGGATACAATGTCATTGTTCAAAAGCGGGGTCAGGAAGCGTTCCTTCTGTTCCGGCGTTCCATAATGGGCAAGAATTTCGGAATTTCCCGTGTCCGGGGCCTGGGCTCCAAAGACAATGGGACCAAATCGGGAGCGTCCAAACTGCTCATTCATCAAAGCCAGCTTAAGCTGACCATACCCTTTTCCACCGAGTTCCGGGCCCAGATGGCATGCCCACAATCCGCGCTGCTTCACTTGTTCCTGTAAAGGGCGTACATATTTCTGGAACCGGATATCGTGAATGTTCCATTGGCTGCCGAGAAGTGAATCCAGGGGTTCGACTTCGGCATCCACGAAACGTCTGATCCAATCCAGTTCTGCCTGGAAATCCGGGTCGGTTTGAAAAGACCACATGGCAGGCCTCCTTTTCATTGCAGCTGCAGCCAGTGTGCCTCCTGAACGAGGAGGCTGTCGAATCGGAAATCCCTTCACATTCAATCGAATATGCTTATGGATAGGGGGCGTATCAATAAGTTGCGGGACCGGTTATGGATCTCAAGGCGTCGCCTTTCAAAGCGTTCCTGAAGATCGCGGAACTGGGATCCTTCACCAAGGCTGCCCATGCCCTGCACGTGTCGCAGCCTGCCCTGTCTGCGAGTATTCGGGAGATGGAGCGCCAGCTGGGCTTTGATCTTTTTGACCGGACGAGCCGGCGGGTAGATCTCACCAAGGAGGGGCGCGCCTTTGTCGCCAATGCCCGCCGACTGGTTCTGGAGACCGATTGGCTGCATCAGAAAGCAGAAGAGATCAGGACCAATGCGTTACGCTTGGCAGTGCAGCCCCATTCCGTTTTTTTTCCGGAACGCACGCAGCTAACGGATCGATTTCTTCAGCAATATCCTGCCGCCAATGTCGAGATCCTTGCTCTTGGTCATGTGCGCATATTCAATGCCTTGCGCGAAGACGACATAGACCTTGCAATCGTTATCGAACCCCGGTCGGTCGAGAGCGATGGGCCGGTCCGGGACGAGGATCTCGAGCGATTGGTCATTCGCAGCCAGCCCGTTACGCTTCTCCTGCCTGAAGAGCATGCGCTGGCGCACCGGAACGAGATAACCCCTGAGGATCTCCGAGAGCTTCCTGTCGCCACCATTAGCAGGCTTCATGGGGTTGCCCTGGCAGAGATGGTGGCGCGTGCATTGGCCAGCGCCGGGGCTGTTCTGGTGCGTCCGCCTGAAGCTGACGCATTCTCCCTGGTGAGGCATGCAAGCGATGAGCGCACGAGTGCGATTGATCTGGGCTGGTTTGATGTCCGGTCCTATCTCGGACTGATGGTACGGGACATGGGCATGATTTCCAAACCGGTTCCCGCACTTGGCCTGGCCACGCAGCTTAGTGTCTTGAGGCGGCGGCGCGAGCAGAGGCCCGCCGCGCTCCGTTTCTGGGAGCATGCCAGACTGTCCGTGTCGAATATGAAGTGATGTAGAGAAACGGGCGCGGCAGGCCGGCTGGCTCTTCCTTCTTAAAACAATTTGCATAAAGCAAGCGTTTTAGTTAGCGTGTCCGGCATGCGATGTTCGCCTGCATGATGTGGGCCGAGAAGACAAAACGGTGTCGGAAAACGTGTCCGACCCGAGCCGGTGAAGGAGACTAGAATATGGCGACGCTGCTGAAGGCCGTCCCTGAAAAGACGGGCAGGTGGGTTGTGGAAGACCGGAACAAGGGTGTGTTCAAGGTTGCCAGAGAAGCGTTTGTAAGTGACGCCATCTTTGAGAAGGAGCGTGAGCGCATCTTCGACAAATGCTGGCTGTATCTCGGACATGCGACGGAACTCAAGGAAGCCAATGACTATCTGACGCGTAATGTGGCGGGGCGCGAGCTGATCTTCAATCGTGATCGCAAGGGCAGCTACAACGCCTTTTTCAATGTGTGTCCACACCGGGGCGCCATGGTGGCCAGAGAAAAATGTGGCAGCGCGCTCGGTTTCAAATGTTTTTATCATGGGTGGGCTTTCAACAATAATGGCAAGTTTGCCACCCGGATGGGAGAGGGCTTCTATCCGGAGGATTTCGGAAAGGATGGATCTGTCGATCTCGTCCGGGTTCCCCGGCTTGAAGAGTATCGGGGATTCTACTTCATCAATTTTGATGAAGGGGCAGTCAGTCTCGAAGAGTATCTGGCAGATTCCCGGGAGATCATTGATCTTGTTGCCGATCAGTCACCCAATGGCATGGAGATCATTGGCGGCGGGCAGCAGTACAGTATCAATGCCAATTGGAAACTGCTCCTCGAGAACAGTTTCGACGGCTATCACGCAGAAGATACACATGCGACCTATTTTGAGTATCTGTCGGATTATATTGGCGGCGCCGCGAATGATGACCTGTCCGCCGCAAAAGTGGAATCCCGAGCTATCGATCTGAAAAATGGTCATGCGGTCATCGAGGGAAAAGCGCCCTGGGGCCGGCCGATTGCCAGAACCATTCCGTCCTGGGGAGAAGATGGCGCGGCGGATATACGTGCCGCGCGGGCAGAGCTCGAGGCGCGCCTGGGTGTCGAGAAAGCACACAGGATTGCCGATGGGGACCGCAATATGGGTATTTTTCCCAGCCTGGTCATCAATGACATCATGGCGATCACAATCAGGACCTTCCATCCGGTGTCGTCAGGTCTGATTCATGTCAATGCGTGGGCGATGGGGCCTGTAGGTGAACCCCGCATTCAGCGAAAGCGGCGTCTGGACAATTTCCTCGAATTTCTCGGGCCAGGCGGGTTCGCGACCCCAGATGATGTCGAAGCCCTTGAGAGTGCGCATCGCGGTTATGGCAATGCAAAATTTGCGCCGTGGAATGACATCTCCAGAGGATTGCTTAAGGACCAGCCAACAAATTTTGACGAAGAACAGATGCGCTGCTTCTGGCGGGAGTGGGCGCGTCGGATGGAGGATCAATAATGACAGAAGTGATGATGAAGCCAGGTGCAGTCACCACAGAACCCGTCTTGAATCGTAGCGAGTATGAGGATTTCCTCTACCACGAAGCTGCACTACTGGATGCCTGGCGGCTGGATGAATGGCTGGAATTGTTTGTCGAAGGAGCAACATATGAAGTTCCTACGGCAGGCGCGCCGGATGATGCGGATTCTTCGGAATCTCTCTTCTATATTGCGGATGATTATTTCCGGCTACGCCATCGAATCAAGCGTTTGAACAGCAAACAGGCACATTCGGAATGGCCTCGGTCAAAGACGTTGCACACAGTCACCAATGTCCGGATTCTCGGCGCCGAGGCAGACGGCGTGCGCGTGACTTCCAATTTCGTGACGTATCGCACCAAGAATGACGTGACGCACACTTTTGTGGGTCGTCACTATTATGTGCTTCGCAAGACCGACGACAAGCTATGCATTGTTTCCAAACGGAGCATGCTCGATATGGACAATCTGCGGCCACAGGGGCGCGTCAGTATCATTGTTTAGGCGTGAGCCGGCAGAGACGCGCTGCATGGTGTGGCCGTCTTGCCGCGCCGGACTGATCGGTGTGGTTGATCATGCTGGCTGGCCCGAGACAGGTCGCTGAGTACTGTTTTTAAGGCACGCTAAGCTATGAACGCGACATCAGAATTGCATGCTGCGCTTATCCCTCAAGATCAGGTCTCCATCCTTGTCGATCCTCAAGCCTATGCGGATGGCCGGATTTTCGAAACCTATCGATGGCTGCGCAAGCACAAACCGTTAGGTCTGGCGGTTGCAGAGGGCTTCGATCCCTTCTGGGTTGTAACGCGTGCAAAGGACATCCGCTACATCAGCCGACACAATGACCTTTTCCATTCGGGCGATACGCAATTCTCGTTCATGGACAGGGCAAGCGATCAAAGGATTCGGGAGATCACCGGCGGGAGCCCGCATCTTGTCCATTCCCTGGTGTCCATGGACCCACCGGAGCACATGAAATACCGCGTACTGACGCAAGGCTATTTCATGCCTAAATCCTTGCGCAAATTGGAAGCTCAAATCAGAGATATTGCCTGCGAATTTGTCGAAAAAATGCTGTCGACCGGGGGAGAGTGCGATTTTCTGACTGAAGTGGCCCTGAATTACCCGCTCCGCGTCATCATGAGTATTTTCGGTGTGCCGATTGAAGACGAAGCGATCATGTTGAAATTGACGCAGGAGCTGTTTGGCGCCCAAGATCCTGACGTGTCCGGGGCGGCGGATGTGTTGAGCGCAGAAGCCCAGGCCGAATACCTCGCCAGGACGGTGGAGGGGTTTCATGAATATTTCCGCACGCTCAGTGACGCCCGGCGAGATAACCCGCGTGATGACCTCAGCAGCGTCATCGCCAATGCCAAAGTGGACGGACAGCCAATTTCCGAGCAGGCAGAGATGGGTTATTATATCACTGTGGCCACCGCAGGCCACGATACCACCTCGACCTCCACTGCCATCGCCATGGCGCAATTGGCCAGGCACCCCCACGAGTTTCAGAAAGTAAAGTCTGACCCCTCATTGATACCAGGCCTTGTCGATGAAGCCATTCGCTGGGCGACACCGATCAAGAGTTTCATGCGATCCGCAGCTGAAGACATCGACGTCTCTGGCCAACGTCTGTCCAAGGGCGACTGGATCATGCTGTGTTATGGTTCGGGCAACAGAGATGAATCTGTGTTCGATGCGCCTGATTCATTCCGTGTTGATCGTTCGCCAAATCCTTACATTTCGTTCGGCCATGGGCCGCATATATGTCTGGGCATGCATCTTGCCAAACTTGAAATGCGAATTCTGTTTGAGGAACTGCTTCCCAGGCTGAAGTCTGTGGAGCTCAATGGACATCTGAAAATGATCCCGTCTCTTTTCATAAGCGGGCCAAAAGCACTTCCAATCCGGTTCGCCTTGGAATAGCAGTCCGCCCGACCATGCTCACCTGGATGTGGAATGCGACATCAAGGCTGATCCTTTGATTGGGAATTGCTCTGGCTCGCCCGCGAGGGCCCACATTCGCGATCGCACAGCGATGCATAGGCTGGCGTCCCGGCCATGCCGTGCCGGGTGTTGATAGACCTAGTGACGACAATGCCGCCACCGGACGGGAACAGCGGCAGGAGCGCCTGCATTGAAAACACGATCGAGCGCGCATTGGCGGCATGGGCGTCACCATCAGGCGCTGGAGTGAGGTCCCGATAGATCTGAAATGCACACTGCCGACGTTTAAAAACTGCGCATCTGGGTCGCTGAACGGCTCGTGTAATTGCGCCTTAAGGGCAGGCCGTGACGCGATGTCACCCGTGTCCGAGCGACTCGCTGTCACGCCCTCGCCGATTTGACGAGCGGCCTTTTCGAGCCCCCCGACATCCTTCCTCTGATAGCGATCCGCGCGCCCTCCTCTAGAAACAATAGCGCTGCGGCAAAACCAATGCTGGTCGTGCCGCAAGGAATGAGAACGGTCTTATCTTCTAGTCTTGCCATTGGTCTTCTGGGATCCGTATCCCGTTGGCTGGCTCAGGCGGCTCGGCCGCGAACGAACTGGATCGTCGTTATTGTCACGCGGCGTCCGAGATGCTCGGCGGTCTTGAGGTCGGCGGCGGGAGGCGCAACATCGGGCCCTTCATCGGCATTTGACTGTGCGCCTGCGCCCAGAAAGAACCCGAGCCGGTTGAGGTCCTCTTGCGAACCTGTTGACGAATTGTTGGCCGGCGGTAGCCCGAGGTTGACCCAGTGCATCCCGTGCTGGGCTGCGAAGAGCGCGATCTGGATGAGGGAGGAAAGCTTGTCGCCGGAACGCGACGCGGAGTTGGAAAAGCCTGCTGCGATCTTGTCCTTCCAGGCAAACCCCTTTGCAAAGACGGTCGTGGAGGTCGCATCCATGAACATTTTGAACGGGCCGGACACGCTGCCCATATAGGTCGGCGAACCGAAAATGATTGCTTCGACCTGCTCAAGGTCGTCCCAGCGGCTCTGGGCTTCATCGATATCCATCAGCAAGGCTTCAGCCCCCTCGACGCTCTCCACGCCGCGCTTCACGCCCTCGGCCTGCTTCGCGGTGTGGCCGTAGCCACTATGATACACGATCGCGACACGAACATTGGTCATATATTGCGTCCTTCATCAGTATGTACGTTGCCAACATAACAACATATATGGGTAAAACTCACATCAAGCCTGCCACGGAATTGTAAACCCGCCGCGCCTGGCGATTTCTGCAGCAATGTCGTCGATTGTCACCCTTGCCAATTCGTCCTCCAACGCCTGCCGCGCCTTGTCGAGTGCCGGACGCATGGCGTCCTGAACATGTTTGCCTACGACACAGTTGCGATCCGGCGCAGACCTATGCAGGGTGAAGATTTCGCAGTCTTCGACAGCGCGGTAGACATCAAGCAGGCTGATGCGAGACGCAGATTTGGCGAGCATCGCGCCTCCTCCAGATCCCATGCGCGCGGTAGACATCCCCGCATCGGCGAGGCGCGACAAAAGCGATCTGATGACAGCCGGGTTTGTGCTGGCGCTGCGCGCCAGATCTTCTGAGCGCATAGGTGTCCCTTCGTTTACCGCCAGTGCGGCAAGCGTGTGTACGGCAACGACGAAACGGGAACTCGTAGGCAATGCTTGGCTCCATCTGAAGTATTGTCACTAACCCACTTACACATATAGCTCCACTCGATGCAACAACAATTGGCAAGCCAAACACGTTATCTAAACGCTGATCAAGGGCAGGACGATTGTTCGACGATTTGGAAAGTACGATTCACGCTGAGTTTTCATACCTCCGTGCTTCAATGCCCATCCTGAAAGCCTTTCCTTCGGCCTCACAGGACAACCATTTGATGGATACGGGCGCCTCTCAAAAATGCGACAAGTCGGCTTTTGCCATCTTATCATGAGCGATGTAGTCCGACCGTGATATCGCTTCGACTTTCGCAGGCTCGATCCGCTTCTGCATAATGCTTTAACGGACGATATTTGTGGCAGCCATTCTTTCATCCACGTCGCCTCGCCCATCCTTCTCTTGATGTCTGCATTGACCGGAGCATCTTCTTCTCGTCCGGCGCGGTGATTTCACGGGCTCGCAATGACTCGCGGTTCTGCAGAAAAACTGCTCGACCATGTGGACTGCTTGGGAGGAGGATATGAGGCTCCTTCACAAGATTAGACACTAGTATTAAACTCAAGTGGATCAGAACTCCAGCGCTCATCGGTAAACTGGACGAATTCCTTGTCCAGACTGTAGAAAGTGGAGCGGTCTGCAAGTGCCTCCGAGGATTGAACAGGTCAGAAATATAAAGAAAAAAGGGGTTTCGAGGTGATGCCAAAGTGCATTGTTGGAGCAGTCTGGCGAGTGAGGCCAGATACGCCTTCAAGCCGTCTATGGGATCTGACGCCCGGCTGAATAAGATGAGAACAGGATAAAACTATATAATAAAAACGGATGGACAGGTGCGCGCAAAAATGTACGCTGTAATGTAAAAGTGACCGAGATGGGCTATCCGATTTTACAATTACCAAGCCAGTTGGAGGAAATGATGGTCAGTGCAGGGAGAGTATTGGTATTCGTGCTGCTGGGGCTGGCCCCGACAGGATGCGCGGCAGATCCAGATACCGCATCCGACACGCTCCCAATTCCGGCCAGTGAAAAGTGTGAAAACCTCCAGCATTCCTGGAAAAAGCCGCATACCCGTCTTGAAGCGGCCCGCATGTTGCCAGCGGATGTGACCACCGGGGCGCCTCAAATTTGTGAAGTTGCAGGCAGGATATCTCCAAATGAAACCTCCACGATAGGTGTGGTTTATCGCTTTCCAGTTGAGTGGAACCACAAAATTGTTGGACTTGGGGGCGGCGGCTTTGCGGGGAATGTGAGGCTCGACGCGGCGCTCCCTGCACTTATCAAGGGATATGCAACCATGCAGACCGACACCGGTCATGCGGCCACCGAACCCTGGAATACGGCGTGGGCCGTCGAGGAGGATGGCTCCCCGAATGTCGAAGGATTGATTGATTTTGGCTATCGAGCGGTACACGAAATGACTGTCCTCGGAAAAGACCTGGCAGAGACCTATTACGGGCAATTACCTGCAAAATCCTATTTTCAGGGATGTTCTCAAGGCGGGCGGCAGGGAATGGTCGCAGCCCAGAAATATCCGCAGGACTTTGATGGGATCATTGCTGGAGCGCCGGCATTCAATGACGTGGCCCGGGTAAGCATGTCGCTGATCAGCCGGGCCTTTCTGGCCGAGAATGCCAAACTCTCGGTTCCACAAATTCAGCTTGTGAACAGCGCAGCCCTGGCGGCGTGTGATGGCGAGGACGGTGCCGTGGATGGAATCATATCCATGCCGGATGCCTGTTCCTGGGACCCTCAGGAACTGCTTTGTGCGGGTGGCGTTTCAGGGGATGACTGCCTGTCACCCGCCCAGGTCGCGGCCGTGCAGTCTGCCTATTCGGACAAGCGGGATATGAATGGAAAAATCGTAGCCTATGGTCTCGCTCGAGGATCAGAGCTGTCCAGCTTTCCCTGGTTCATGGCGCTCGATCAGGATTCGCAGCTGGAAACGGGATATTACAATTTTGCCTCTGCTGCAGGATTTCCAACCGATACGGATTTCAGCACAAACGACGTCATTGCCAGTCACGCAGCGCAAAAAGATAGTTTGTTTGACCGGATATACACCGCCGACAATCCGGATCTCTCGGAATTCGTGAAAGAGGAAGGGAAGCTTCTCTTATGGCACGGCCTGTACGATCAATTGCTCCCTCCTGAACCATTGATCGATTATTATCAGGAAGCCCTGGAAGTGACGGATCAAAGACTGTTGGCCAAATCAAGCTCCCGGAAGGCAGAAGAGAGTGTTCAGCTGTTTACCGCGATAGGTGTTTCGCATTGTCTTGGGGGCGCTGGCCCCTCGACATTTGATGGACTTGCCGTAATCGATGCCTGGGTCGAGTCGGGAGAAAAGCCGGTCCGGATCGTCGCCAGCCAGCCTCCGCCGGCAATGGCCGCCCTTGCCCGCGCGCTCATGGGAGAACTGCCCCGCCTGACACCTGACAGCATGACACGTCCTCTCTGTCCATGGCCGCAGCTTCCTCGATATGATGGCGAGGGAAGTCTGGAGATTGCGGCAAATTTCGTGTGTCGTTAGGCGCCGCCGATTGAGCCTTCAGAGGATCCGGCCCGTCGCAGTCTATCTGTGCCGGGAAAGTTTGAGTGGCGGGACCTGCTGAGGGCTTCCCGTTTGTCCGAAATGTCTCTGACGTCGCTTTTCTCTATGTGCCGGAATGCTGGCAGGCATACACCTGACAAGGCAGGACGGAGAGTCTGCTAGGTTCACGCTCTCAGTTTGAGCAGGACCATATGCCTGAATTATCTTCGAAGGCGGACATTGAGTTTTCCATATCGGTTCCCTTGCAGTGTTCCATGGATCAGGGTCTCAGGAAGCTTCTCGAATCCGTCCACGATGGTTGTGGGCGCCTTCAGTTGCCCCGATTTCAGTAAACCGGCCAGTACCTTTTCCGCGGATTTTCGCTGACAGTAATAATCGAAGACGAGCAGAAATCTGGGCCGCAAATTCCGCTCTTCGCAGATGTTTCGCAAGGTTGCAGTCAGTGCTTCCCCGAGATCCACGGGAGAATCCGTTGTTGCCCTGTCATAAGTGGAGACATTGCCGTAATGATACCATCTGGCATTTTTCTTCATCAGGGGAAGAGTGGATTGGGTGACGATACCGCCGACGGCATCGGAAAAGAAATCAACGCCTTCTGGACAGATATGCGCCAAATCGCCAGCCGGGTCGTTTCCTTTATAATCGATGGCGGCGTCGAAGCCGATTTCATCGACCAGCCACTGACACTTGTCTGGCCCACCGCCAAATCCGATGACCCGGCATCCTGCAAGTTTGGCGAGCTGTCCGATAATCACACCGCAAGCACCAGTTGCGCCGCCCACGACAACAGTCTCCCCCGCTTGAAGTTTTCCAACTTCCTGCAGACCAAAATAGGCAGTCAGGCCGGTGACACCTAATACTCCGATCAGATCTTCATCGCTATGCCCCTGGGTGCACTTGTAGACGTATTCCGAACGTTCATAACTATTCAGGATGGCATAGTCCTGCCAACCGAGATCCGCATGGATGAGGTCTCCGGTCTTGAAGCGCCGATCCCTGGACTCGATGACTTCGCCAATTGCGAAGCTTGCCATCACATCCCCGAGCTCCAATTTCGGCCGGTAATTCTGCATCACGAAATAGGTGCGATTGGCCGGATCCAGGGAGACGAGCCTGTTTCGAACGAGCACCTGTCCCTGTCCGGGAACCGGCACAGGGACTTGGCGATAGGCAAAATTCTCCATAGCGAGCTCACCGGTCACAGGTCGCGCATAGATCCATTGTCTGTTCAATTTCGTCATGCAATGTCCTCCTGCGCCTGACGCGCTGACCAGGTCAGTCCTTGCCAATCAGTCCGGTCAGTTCCGGGACGGCATTGAAGAGGTCTGCAACCAGGCCAAAATCGGCGACCTGGAAAATCGGAGCCTCTTCGTCCTTGTTGATCGCGACAATGATCTTGGAGTCCTTCATACCAGCAAGGTGCTGGATGGCCCCGGAGATGCCGACAGCAACATACAGTTCAGGCGCAACGATTTTGCCGGTCTGGCCGACCTGATAATCGTTCGGGGCGTAGCCCGCATCGACAGCGGCGCGCGACGCGCCGACAGCGGCTTCCAGCTTGTCAGCCAGCGGCACGATCAGGCGGTCGAACTCTTCTTTCGAGCCCAGCGCGCGGCCACCGGACACGACGCGTTTCGCGCCAGCCAGTTCCGGACGGTCGGATTTGACCATCTGCTCCGACACGAATTCGGATTTGAATGGTCCTGCAGGTGCATCTGCTGCTTCGACCGAAGCCGAACCATCTTCACCAGCAGCTTCGAACGCCGTGCCACGAACCGTGATGACTTTCTTCGCATCGGAAGACTTCACCGTCAGGATGGCGTTGCCGGCATAGATCGGACGCTCGAACGTGTCGGTGTCGATGACATCCGTGATATCCGACAGCTGCATGACGTCCAGCTTGGCCGCGATACGCGGAGCCATGTTCTTGCCCGTCGTCGTAGCCGGGATGAAGACGGCGTCATAGCTGGACATCATTGGCACAACGAGGGCTTCCATGGCTTCCGCCAGTTGCTTGGCAACCGAGGCGCCATCCACGTGAACGACTTTGCGGACACCGGAAACCTTGGCTGCCGCAGCTGCCACGTCGCCTGCGCCTTCGCCAGCCACCAGGATGTCTACGTCGCCGCCAAACTTTGCAGCTGCGGTAACAACCTTGTGGGTCGCGTCGTT
>DHZF01000104.1 GCA_002414505.1 Hyphomonas sp. UBA5111
TGCCGCCAAGATATTCGTCCGGCGTATAGATCGTCGCATTGATCCACGGCTCGCGGATTTCCGCAACGCGCACAACATCGGGCATGTCGGCCGGGTTATGCAATTCGATTTCCGATCCGTCCGTCATCGTCATTTCATAGACAACGCTCGGGGCCGTCGCGATCAGGTCGAGGTCAAACTCGCGGCTGAGCCGTTCCTGGATGATTTCGAGATGCAACAGGCCGAGGAAGCCGCAGCGGAAGCCCATGCCCAGCGCGGCAGACGTTTCCATCTCCCATGTAAAGCTCGCATCATTCAGGCGCAGCTTGCCCATCGCGGCGCGCAGCTCGTCGAAATCATTGGCGTCCATCGGGAACAGGCCACAGAACACGACCGGCTGGACTTCCTTATAGCCGGGCAGGGCCTTCGCGGTCGGGCGCTTCTCTTCCGTGATCGTGTCACCGACCGCCGTATCGCCGACTTCCTTGATCGAGGCGACGAGAAAGCCGACTTCGCCGGGCCCCAGCGCATCGGTTTCGGTGATCTTCGGATTGAACGTGCCGACCTTGTCCACTTCATAGACGGCGCCGGTGCGCATCATCTTGATCTTCTGCTTCTTCTTCAGCGTGCCGTCATGCACGCGCACAATGACGACCACGCCGAGATAGGGGTCGTAATAGGCATCTACCAGCGCGGCCTTGAGCGGGGCGTCGGCTTCGCCCGTCTGCGGTGCGGGCAGGCGCTTCACGATGGCTTCCAGTACGTCCGGAATGCCGAGGCCCGTCTTGGCCGAGATTTCCAGCGCGTCGGAAGCGTCGAGTCCGATCACATCCTCGATCTGGGCCTTCACGCGATCCACATCGGCGGCCGGCAGGTCGACCTTGTTCAGCACCGGCACGATCTCATGGTTCTGGTCGATGGCCTGGTAGACGTTCGCCAGCGTCTGCGCCTCAACGCCCTGGGAGGCGTCCACGACCAACAGCGAGCCTTCGCACGCGGCAAGGCACCGGCTGACTTCATAGGCGAAGTCGACATGGCCCGGCGTGTCCATCAAATTCAGGACATAGGTCTCGCCATCCTGCGCCTCATAGGTCAGGCGCACGGTCTGGGCCTTGATGGTGATGCCGCGCTCTTTTTCGATGTCCATCGAGTCGAGCACCTGCTCCTTCATCTCGCGGTCGGTCAGGCCGCCACAATGCTGGATCAGGCGATCGGCCAGTGTCGACTTGCCATGGTCGATATGGGCGATGATGGAAAAATTGCGGATTTTGTCACGTGCTATCATGGGCGGGATATAACCGCGCTTTGGCCTCGCGGGAAGCGTTCTCGTTCAGGCAGAGCCCGGTTCTGGCGCCATCAGGTGCAGAATGTCGCGGATTTCCATTAAAATCAGGAAACTCCGGAACTTGTCCCCCCGCCTTCCATTGATTCTGCGTCACACGAACACGCACTCAGGAAGGAATTTCCCATGAGCATCCAGACCCTCCAGGACCTCTATATCGACCAGCTGCAGGATCTCTACAGCGCCAATCGCCAATCCCTCAAGGTAACTGAAAAGCTCGCCGAAAAGGCCCACAATCCGAAGCTGCAGGACGCGCTGAAGCGCGGCGTCAGCGGCATCGAGGACGGGATCAACGCCGTCGAAGGGCTGATCCGCAAGCACAAGGCCGATCCGCGCGGGGAATTCTGCCAGGGGATGGAAGGTCTCGTCAAAGAGGCCAAGGCCCATGCCATCGACGCCGAGATCGAAGACCACGACGTACGCGACGCCTCCATCATCTCGCAATACCAGCGCATGACCCATTACGCGCTGGCTGGCTACGGCACCGTTCTGGCTTTCGCCCGCCGTCTTCAGCTGACAGATGACGCTGAACAATTGCAGACCTGTCTCGACAACACCTATTCCGGGGACCGCGAGATGTCGCAACTGGCCGAAGGCGAAGTGAACCGCGAAGCGGCCTGATCCCAAGCCTCAACCATCACGCCACACACGGAGGCCGGCTGCCCCATAACTCCGGCCGGCCGCCGGGGTGGGAGCCCGGTCTGGCATCTGCCAGGCCGGGTTTGCCCTGTCTGGCTTAGCTACCCGCCGGTGCCCGGCACGGTGATATGTGCCGGGGCGCCGGGCCCGAAATCCATGCCGAGGAAAATCCAGCCCATCATCAGCACGACACCGGTCAGCAGCATCCAGACCGAATAGGGGATCATCATCGCTGTCAGGCTGCCCAGGCCGAAATCATCCTGCCAGCGCCGCGCGAACACCAGGATCAGCGGGAAGTAGACCATCAGCGGCGTGATGATATTGGTTGCACCATCGCCCACACGATAGGCCGCCGTTGCGCCTTCCGGGCTGATCCCCAGCAGCATCAGCATCGGCACCAGCACAGGCGCCAGCAGCGCCCATTTCGCACTCGCCGAGCCGACGAACAAGTTCAACAGCGCGGAGAACAATACGATCAGGCCCAGCACGAGGGGCAGGGGCAGGCCGCTGTTCTGGATCGCATCGGCCCCGTGCACGGCCGAGATCAGGCCAAGGTTCGACCAGCCGAACATCGCCACGAAATGCGCCGCCGCAAAGGCCAGCACGAGATAATAGCCCATATCCTTCATCGCCTCGGCCATCATGTTCACAAGGTCGCGGTGATTGTTGATCGTGTTGGCCGCCGCGCCATAGGCCCAGCCTGCGGCGAGGAACAGGACGAGGAACCCTGCGACGAGGGAACGGAAGAACGGCCCGGCCTTCTGGTACCACGGGTCGCCCTCGGTGCCCGGCCCATCGGCCAGCAGCGGCGTGCCCGGCCCGAACGTCATCAACGCCCACAGCGCGCACACGCCCAGCACAGCCAGCCCTGCCATGCGCAGGCCCTTTTGCTGGTCCCGGGTCAGGGGCTTGTCCTCATCGCCCGCCTGCACGGCGGCCTCCGGTCCCGGAATCCACGTGCCGAGGCGGGGCTCGATGATCTTGTCGGTCACATACCAGATGACCGGCAGGTAGATCACCAGCAGTGCGATGATGAAATAGGTGTTGCCGGCAATGTTCATGGCCCAGCCGGCGTCGATATTGCTCGCGCCATAGGCCGCCTCGGTGATGCCGAACAGCAGCGCATCCAGCTGGCCCGGCGAGATATTGGCGGAAAACCCGCCCGACACGCCCGCAAACGCCGCCGCGATCCCGGCCAGGGGATGGCGCCCGGCCGAGGCGAACAATATGCCCGCCAGCGGGATCATCACGACATAGCCGGCATCGGCGGCATGGTTCGACAGCATCGCCACCAGCGCCACCAGCGGCGTCAGCAGGAATTTGGGCGCATTGCGCACCGCCGCGCGGATCGCGCTGGAGAACAGGCCCGAGCGCTCGGCCACGCCCGCGCCCAGCATCACGACCAGAACATAGCCGAGCGGATGGAAGTGGGTGAACGTCTTCGGCATCTCCACCCAGAGGCGCTGGATGTTCTCGGCCGAGAACAGGCTCGCCGATTCGATCACCAGCGGCGTGCCCGCCTCGGTTATTTGGGTCGGGTGCGGCGCCGTGAGGCTGGCCCAGGCGGCGATCTGCGAAATCACCATCAGGGCGATAATCAAATAGAAGAACAGGAAAACCGGGTCCGGCAGGCGGTTGCCTGTCTTCTCCACCCATCCCAAGAATCCCTTGTTGACTGCTGTCTCGGCCATGCCGCTCCCCCTCAGTGTCCTCACCAAAGGCGACACCTTATTGCCAATCGCCGCGCTGGCAATATTCGGCCCGGATCGGGGCGCAGTCCCGCGACAGCCCGCGCTCTGGTTCCCCCCGGTCAAATGCGGTAATCAGGGACCATCGTCACAAGACCGGTCCTGCCCATGCCAGATACACAACACGCCGCGCCCAAGACGGGCATCACCGAGGAGGGCTACCTCACCGACAGCTGGTATCTGGCGGCCCCGTCGACCGACCTGGCCCCGGGCAAACAGCATCGCATCATGGTGCTGGGCGAGCCCGTCGTGGTCGGCCGCACCCCGGCAGGGGAGGCGTTCGCCCTGCGCGACATCTGCCCCCACCGCCTCGTGCCGCTGTCTGCGGGCCAGCAGCTGGAGACGGATGGCGAGTGGACGCTGCAATGCCCGTATCATGGCTGGCGCTTTGGCACCGATGGCGGCTGCAAGCTGATGCCGTCCCTCACCAATGACAGCCCCTATGACCCGTCCAGGGTGAAAGTGCGCCGCTATCCGGTGCATGAGGCGAATGGCGCGGTCTATCTCTATGTCGCCCACAATCCCCGCGCGGACACGCCCCCCGCCGTGCCGCCGCCGGAATTCGGCCCGCTGCCGGACAAGCCCGGCTTTGTCATCCATGACGTGTTCAACGCCCATATGGATGACGCCGTGGTCGGCCTGATGGATCCGGCCCATGTGCCCTTCGTGCACAATCAATGGTGGTGGCGTCCGCCCTCGGTGGGCCTGAAGCTGAAAGAGAAGCCCTTCATCCCGACGGAGCGCGGCTGGGCGATTGACCGCCATCCGCCCAGCTCGAACTCGAAACTCTATCGCTGGGTGTTCGGGGATGATGTGGAAACCGAGATCCGGTTCCAGCTGCCCGGCTATCGCTGGGAAATCATCTCGAATGACAAGGCCCGCCTGCTGACGCTCACCTGCCTGACGCCTGAGGCCCCGAAACGTACACGGATTACCCAGTTCACCTGGTGGACCGGCGCGCCGCTGCTCCACCTCGCCGTGCCTATCGCCAAACCGATGGCCCGCAAATTCCTCCGCCAGGATGGCGACATGGTCGATCTGCAAAATCAGGGCATGGCCCACCAGAAAGCCATGATGTGGATCGATGACATCGACATCCAGGCCAAATGGTACCAGCGCCTCAAACGTGAGTGGACGGAGTGCCGCTCAGAGGGGCGCGACTTTGCGAACCCGATTGAAGCGCGGGTGCTCAGGTGGATGAGTTAGGGAGCTCAGATCGTTTATTGGATTATGGCTAGTTGTGGCTGTCGGTTGGAGAGTTTTTATTTTGCCCTAGCAGGGAACTGAAGGGGCCATCCTCTCCACCTGGCGTCACCCCCGACGCGCAGCGTCTGGGGGCCCATCGCTGAACGCGGCAACCGGAGGCGTCCGGTGCGGGGGCGTGCGGGTTTCCCCACACGGCGCACGTACTCTGCAAGATCGTACAGAGATGGGTTCCCAGATGGCCTGCGGCCATCGGGAATGACGCAATTTTTGTTCTTGTGTAGGAAGGTTTGGGAGGGGCGCGGGCATGGCCAATGAGGACCGCATAATTGCCGTCTACATGATGGCCAATCGCAAGCAGGGCACGCTCTATACCGGGGTCACGTCCCACCTTGTCCAGCGCGTCTGGCAACACCGCGAAGACGTGTTCCGGGGCTTTTCCAAGACGCATGGCTGCCGGATGCTTGTCTGGTACGAGTTGCATGATGAGATCAGCATAGCGATTGCGCGTGAGAAATCCCTCAAATCCTATCGGCGGAAGAACAAGATCAATCTGATCACGGAGCGCAATCCGCATTGGAAGGATTTGTGGTTCGAGATCACGGGGTAGGGAGCGGTCTGCACTCCTGGCGTCACCCCCGACCGCATTGGCGGTCTGGGGGGCATCACGGGACGACGCCATATGAGCGAGGGGCATTGCACGCCCGCAATCCCTTCACCGCGCAGGACGTTCCGGGGGCATCTTTCAGAGATGGGTCCCCAGACGCTGCGCGTCGGGGATGACGCGTGAGGAAAGACGGTTTCCTCTCCCCGTCTCTCCGGCGCATGCCGGGGAAGCGGTGTTTGTGGGAGAGAGATAGGCTTTTCCTCCCGCAGGCCCCTGCGGAGGCAG
>DHZF01000110.1 GCA_002414505.1 Hyphomonas sp. UBA5111
CCAGCGTGTCGGCGATGACATCCTCCTGCAGCCCCCGGAAGGCGTCATAGCCATAGACGCGCTTCAGCAGCGCGCGGGCATCATCGAGAGTTGGCTGGGCAGACATGTGTTTCTTGTGGCGACGCGAGTGAGTCGGGGCAAGAGCGCAGATGTCTTCACGCAGCTATATTCAGCGCCTCGACCAGAAATGTATGGCGGCGGGCGACAGCGCGGGCGTCGCGGGCATAGCCGCCGCCGAGGACGCCGCAGAGCGGGATGCCGGCTGAGCGGCAGGACCGTGCCACGAATGCGTCCCGGGCGCGCAGGCCTTCATCGCTGAGGGATAGCAGGCCCAGCCGGTCTTCTGCATGCGGATCGACCCCGGCATTGTAGAAAACGATATCCGGCGATGTGCCGAGCGCCGCCTCGACCAGGTCTCCCAGCGCCGCGAGATACTCCGCATCGCCCGTGCCCTTGGCGAGCCCCATGTCGAGATCAGACGGCGGCTTCTCGCGCGGCCAGTTCTGCTCGCAATGTAGCGAAGCGGTGAAGACGCGCGGGTCATAGCGGAAGATCAGCGCGGTGCCGTCGCCGTGATGCACATCGCAATCGATGACCGCCACCCGGCGCACTTCCTTCGTTTCCAGCAAGAGCTTTCCGGCAACGCCGACATCATTGAACACGCAGAACCCTGCGCCGCCCTCTGGCCCGGCATGATGACTGCCGCCGGCCAGGTTCACCGCCGCCCCCTGCTCCAGCGCAAGCCGCGCGGCAAGGCAGGTACCGCCGACCGAGGCAGCCGAGCGCCGGGCAATGGCGGGCGTGATCTCGAACCCGACCTTACGCGCCGCTTTCGCCTCCAGCGTCTGCGTCATGATGGCGGTGACATAGGCTTCGTCATGCGCGAGCTGCAGCCAGTCCTCGCTCGCCGCTTCAGGCTGGATGAAGGCGTGCCCCGCCTCCCGCAACAGATCAGCCACAAGCGCATATTTGCGCATCGGGAAGCGATGGTCATCGGCGACGGATTTCGCGTCATAATCGGCGTGGTGGACAATCGGCAAGGTCATCAGGGCCGGAACCTAGCGGGATTTCCGCCCGTTTCCACTTATGCGCAGCATGCATAGGTGTGATGGCTCGCCGTCGCCTACAGGCCCGGCGGGAAAGCGTCATATTCGCTGCAACACACGAGCGCGAAAGGATATCGCCATGATTGAACACAGACCCTTCAAAGAGCTTGGCCGGTTCCACAATGACTGGCTGAACGCCAATTACCATTTTTCCTTTTCCGGATATCACGACCCGAAACGCATGGGTGAAGGCGCCCTGCGCGTCTGGAATGACGACACAATCCAGCCGCATACCGGCTTCCCCCCGCACGGACATCAGTCGATGGAAATCATCACCTATGTCCGCACCGGCGCGATCACGCACAAGGATTCCCTGGGCAATACCGGCCGCACCGAGGCGGGCGACGTCCAGGTGATGAGCGCCGGGGATGGCGTGCAGCATTCGGAATGGAATGCCGAGGATGAAGAGACCACGCTGTTCCAGATCTGGATCCTGCCACGTGCTGCTGGCGGCAAGCCCGGCTGGGGCGCCCGGAAGTTCCCGAAAGGCGAACGGTCCGGCAAATGGACGGTTCTGGCCTCTGGCAGCGGCGAGGAAGACAGCCTCGTCATCAATCAGGACGCCAATGTGCTGGGCGCGACTCTGAAGGAAGGCGAGACCCTGACCTATGAGGTCAAGCAGGGCCGCCACGGCTATCTCGTGCTTGCCGCCGGCTCCGTAGAGCTGAACGGCACGGTGTTGAACGGCCGCGACGGCGCCGCGATCACCGGCGCTGAGAGCCTGACGCTGAAAGGCATCGCCGACGCAGAGATCGTCTTCGTCGACACGGTTTGATCTTTGCCTCTTGCCACGATACGTCGGAGACCGGGCCGCAACACTCTGCGGCCCGGCTTTTTGCATTGGGGAACGACGACCATGAAAGTCATCCGCGGCAAGGCATTTACCGCGCCCAAAGCCTGGGGTGCGGTCGATGTGGCGAATATGGGCGGGATCACGACGCGCCTGCACTGGACCGACCAGCCCTATATCTGGCACGTCAATGAGGGTGAGGAAGTGTTCGCCGTGCTCGATGGCGTGGTTGACATGCATTACCGCAAAAACGGCACCGAGAAGATCGTGACGCTGGAAACAGGAGACATCTTCTTCGCCGGGATCGGATGTGAACATGTCGCCCATCCCCGGGGTGAAGCCCGCATCCTGGTGGTCGAGCACGAAGGCAGTGTCTGAACCTCGGGTAGGCGCGCTCACAGGCCTGTGACTTCTGCGGGCACGGGCGGCGTGTTATACCGGGGTCATAGCAGTTGTGGAGATATTCCAATGAAACGACTTGTTCCCCTCGCCGCCCTTGCCCTTCTGGCCGCACCGGCCGCATTGGCAGGCCAGATCAATGTCACCTTCAGCCCGGAATTCACCGAAGAGCTGAATGATGAATATGGCATGCGCGAAGCCGATTACCTGATCGAGGAAGTGCAGGAAGACCTGACACGCGAACTCGAAAAGGCCGGGCTCGACATTGCCCGCATCGACGTGACCATCCTGGATGCCAAGCCCAACAAGCCGACCTTCAAGCAGCTGGGCGATACGCCCGGCCTTGATTATGGCGGCTCGAAAAGCATTGGCGGCATGAAATTGTCGGCGACGGCTTTCGATGCCAGCGGCAACGCCACGGGCGAGCTGACCTATGACTGGTATGAAAATGATATCCGTTATGCCGGCATCTCGACCTGGCAGGATGCCAAGCGCGCGTCTGACCGGTTTGCCCGCAAATTCGTGAAAGAGCTGACAGCCGGGACGCCGTCCGGCAGCTAGAGAACCAGCTCGCACCGTTCGTTGAGGCTTGGCCGGGAAATGGCGACTTTCGTCAGGCCCGGCAGGCCTTCTTTCAGATCGGCTGCTGCCCAGAGGCAGATCCGTTCCAGCGTCGGCACTTCAAGCCCATCAATATCGTTCAACAGCTTGTGGTCGAGCTTGGCGGCCGTGGCCTGCAGGCAAGCCGTCAGGTGCGAGAAATCCTCGACCCATTGCTCGCCTGGCTTCACCGTGCCGGCGACGGTCGCTTCCAGCACGAAGGAATGGCCATGCACATTCCGGTATGGGTGGCCTTCGGGCTTGCCGCCCATATAGTGCGCAGCCTCGAAATTCACCGATTTCGAGATCGCAAACACGCGGCCTTCCGGGCTGGTCGCCGCGGGGGATGTGCTGGTGTGGTCGGTCTGTGTCGTCATCGGATTTCGTTCAAGTCTCTTGCTGGCCGGCCCCAGTCATTGCCCGAGGCGCGGATTGGGGCCCCAATTGCTGGAAAAAGCCTGACAAGTCCAGTTGATATGGCTGTTTCTTCTGCAAGAGAAATAGGGTCTCAGGCCCCGGTTTTCCAGCGTTCCCAGCCCTTTGCCCGCAGCTCGCAGGCCGGGCATTCCCCACAGCCATAGCCCCATTCATGCCGCTGGCCCCGCTCGCCGAGGTAACACGTATGGGTATCTTCCGCGATCAGATCGACCAGCGCCTGGCCGCCCAACTCGTCTGCCAGCGCCCACGTCCCTGCCTTGTCGATATACATCAGCGGCGCGTCGATCTGCATGGGAACATCCAGGCCCAGCCGCAAGGTCTCGGCCTGCGCCGCCATCGTCGCGGCCCGGCAATCCGGATAACCGGAATAGTCGGTCTCGCACATGCCGCCGACCAGAACCGGAATGCCCCGGCGGCTGGCCAGGGCGCCCGCCAGGGTCAGGAACAGGAGGTTGCGGCCCGGCACGAAGGTGGACGGCAGGCCCGCTTCGGTCATCTCGATGCTGACATCATGCGTCATGGCGGTTTCGCCGAGCGATTTCAGCACTGTCGCATCCAGCATATGGTCCGGCCCAAGACGGGTCTTCCAGTCGGCATCCAGAGCCCCCAATCCCTGCCGAATCGTGTCGCGGCATTCCAGTTCGATCCGATGGCGCTGGCCATAATCGAAGCCGACAGTTTCAACACGGTCGAATCGGGAAAGCGCCCAGGCCAGACAGGTCGTGGAATCCTGTCCCCCGGAGAATAGAACAAGTGCGGATGTGGAAGAATGTGACATGCCTGCGCCTGTAACAGGCATGGGAGAGGCGGCCAAGCAGGGGCGTTACATTTTTGACACCCGGATTTTAAAAGCCCTCATTACCCCAGCGTCATGTTGACAGACCCGTCACGAATGCATTCAGATGACACTTGAAGCAGGCCCGCAAGAGGCCGGCTCGGCTAAAATTGCTCGAGGCACGCACTAAAGCGGCCCGAGGGGAGGAAACAAAACATGCGAAATATCAGACACTCGAAATCCGTCTGGCTGGCTGGGGCATCCGCCCTCGTGGTTGGACTTGCGGCCCCTGTCGCCATTGCCCAGGAAGAGGCCGATGAGTCACCCCGCACCCTTTCAACAGTCACGGTGACGACCCAGAAGACGGAAGAATCCATTCAGGATGTTCCGATCGCGGTTTCAGCGTTCGACGAAGACGCGCTAAACCGGCTCCAACTCGCCGGTGGCCCTGACCTCGTGAAGTCCATTCCGAACGTCAGCTTCACCAAGGGCAACTTCACGTCGTTCAACTTCAAGATCCGCGGCATTGGCGCCGACGTGGTTGCACAGTCCGGGGATGCCGGCGTGGGTATCCACCAGAACGACATTCCGCTCACTGCCAACCGCCTCTTCGAAGCCGAGTTCTATGATGTCGAGCGCGTCGAGGTCCTGCGCGGCCCGCAAGGTACGCTTTATGGACGCAACGCCACCGGCGGCGTGTTCAACCTGATCACCGCCAAGCCCGTGCTGGGCGAATTCCAGGCAGATGCCGAGCTGACCTATGGCAATTACAACACGTTCAAAGGCAAGGGCATGGTCAACCTGCCCTTGGGTGAAAACGCCGCCCTGCGCGTAGCTGGCTCCTATCTTGGCCGTGACGGCTATGTGGACAACCTTACAACCGGCAATGATGTCGACGACCGTGACCTCTATAGTGTGCGGGCAACCCTGGCATTCGAGCCTACAGACTGGGCTCGTGGTTGGATTTCGGTTGAGCATTTCGAAGAAGACGATTCCCGTCTCCGCTCCGGCAAGCAGCTGTGTGACAAGGATGAAGGCTTCGACACCTTCATGGGCATTCCGGTCTCAGCTGTTGACCAGTTGGCGACATCGGTCGGCTGTGTGGACGCTCCGCTCGATCAGTCCCGTGACCGCGTGAATTCGCAGGCCACCCTCGCTGGCGGCCTCGGCATCTTTGCCGGTCTCCTCAATGGTGACGTGAACCTGGCCCCGGCCATATCGGACCTGCGCAAGATCGAGTCGGCCTTCGATCCAATGTACCAGGCCGACCAGACGCTCTATTCGTGGAAGGCTGAAGCCGATATCGGCGACAATCTGCTGCTGACCTATCTCGGCAGCTATAGTGAGAGCTCGGTCGTATCCCGTGAGGATTACAACAAGGCCTCTGCATCGCTGACCTTCAACACAACGGCCGGCCCCTTCATCAACCCGGCTCTGGCACCACTCTACCCCCTCCTGTTCCCAGGCGGCGTAGTGAACGATCCGGAACTTGGCGCAGCCAATTCCTTCCGGACCTTTGACCTGTCTGGTGGCAACAGTGAGCAGACCAGCCACGAACTTCGTCTCCAGTCTGACTATGATGGTCCATTCAACTTCAATCTTGGAGCCATCAAGGTCGATTTCGAATCCATCGATCCCTACAATGCTGAAGACGGTTATTACGTCCTGTCGAACGCGCTGACGGCCCTGACGCAAATCAACAATGCGGCCGGTGGCGCCCTGTTCGGCGGTAACGTTCCGCTTGATAGCGGCTCAACAACCTCCGAAGGCGCGTCCCTGTTCGACCTTTCGCTGAATGGCGACGGTGGCAACTATTTCCGCTCGCTGTCTCCCTACCAGCTGGAATCCTTTGCTGTCTTCGGTGAAGGCTACTATGACGTCTCTGATGATCTCCAACTCACGCTGGGCCTTCGCTATACGGATGACCAGAAGGAACAGGATATCGTCTCGACCTTCCTGTTCACACCGCAACCAGCAGGCGCAGACCCACTTGCGTCTCAGGGCAAGCTGAAAGCGGACTTCCAGGAAATCACTGGCCGTGTCGGTTTCGACTACACAGCTGATCTCGGCTTCACGGACGATACGCTGATCTACGGCTTCTACTCCAAAGGCTACAAGGGCGGCGGCATCAACCCGCCACAGCCAGCAGGCGCAGACCTGTTCCCGCAAACCTTCGATCCGGAATTCATCAACTCGTATGAAATCGGTACGAAGAACACGTTTGCAGGCGGCACAGCCCAGCTGAACCTGACCGGCTTCATGTATGATTATGAAGGCTATCAGATCACGCAGATCATCAACCGCTCTTCGGTGAACATCAACGTGGACGCTGAGCTTCAGGGCATCGAAATGGAAGCCCTCTGGACGCCAGCCGACAATTGGCTGCTGACGGCCAATCTCGGCCTGCTGAATGCTGAGGTCGTGGATACCTACGGCATCGACGTACTCGACCGGTCCAATGGCCGGGCTGACCTCGTCACGCTGAAGAATTCCAGCTCCTACTCCAACTGTGTCGTGTCCGCTCAGGGCTATGCCACGGTGCTGGGAGCCATTGCTGGCAACCCGGCCTTCACCGGCGCCACGCTGCAGCTGTGTAACAACCAGTTCGGCACGACGCTTTATGATGCGCTGAACAGCACGGATGGGGGATCCGGTGATCCAGCCGCCGACCGGGCCTTTGCGGAGGCCGCTCTTGGACTTACCGGGGTGACAATCACCTACACGGACTCCAATGGCGACACGCAAACGGCCACGGCCCTGCAGCCTATCGAAGGCGACGCCAAGAATCTGGATGGAAACTCCATGCCCGGTGCGCCGGACATGACGTTGAACCTGGCGGCGGAATACACTTTCCAAGCCATCAACAACTCCGATTGGGATCTCACGATCCGCGGTGACTACTACATGCAGTCGGAAAGCGAGAGCCGGATCTGGAACACGCCGCGCGATGGACTGGACTCCTGGTCCAACGTGAACCTGTCCATCCTGCTCAACAATGACCAGAGCGGTTGGGGCGTAGAGGTCTTCGCCAAGAATTTGACCGATGAAGAAGTCATCACCGGCACGTACCTGACCGATGACTCTTCCGGCCTGTTCACCAATGCGTTCCTGACGGAGCCGGCCCTGTACGGCATCACCGTCAAGAAGTCCTGGTAAGCCCGGATTTCACCCATTCAGGAGGGCGGCCTTTCGAGGCCGCCCTTTTTGTTTGGCCAATCCGGGGCCGCGCCTTATGATCCCGCCAGACTGCCCTGCCCCAAACCGGAGGACGCCTGATGCGCCATCTCACCCCCCTTGTTCCGCTCGCCCTGTTGATCGCCGCTTGCGGAGGGCCGGCCGAAACCACCCCTGTCGCCACGAGTGATTTCGAGGTGAAACTCACCCCCGTTGTGACCGAGACCGAATGGCCCTGGGGCCTCGCCTTCCTGCCGAATGGCGACCTGCTCTTCACCGAGAAGGAAGGCGGCCTGAAATTCGTGGCTGGTGGCGAGGGCACCCCCTCCTCCGTGACCGGCCTGCCGGAAGCCTTCATCGAGGGTCAGGCGGGATATCTTGGCCTTGTGCTGGATCCGGACTTCGAGACCAACCGCATGGTCTATATCTCCTATTCCAAGGGCGACGGCGACGCGAATGCCGCGGCCGTCATCAAGGGCCGCCTCAGCGACGATTCCAGCGCGCTGGAAAATGTCGAGGAAATCTTCTGGGCCGATGCGCGCGATACCGCCTATCATTATGGCTCGCGCCTGCAGTTTGCGAATGACGGCACCCTGTTCGTTTCCCTCGGCGAAGGCTTCAGCTTCATGAAGGATGCGCAGGACCCCATGAATACGCACGGCACCATCGTCCGCATCAACACAGACGGCTCAATCCCCGCAGACAATCCGTTTGCCGATGGTGAAGCCGGCGCGCCAGCGGTCTGGTCGTATGGCCACCGCAACGTCCAGGGTCTCTATTATGATGCCGCGACCGGTACGCTGTACGAGACCGAGCACGGCCCCAAAGGGGGCGACGAACTCAACCTCGTCACGCCGGGCACGAATTATGGCTGGCCGGAAATCACCTATGGCGTGAACTATGACGGCACCATCATCACCAACAAGACCGAAGCCGAAGGCATGGCCCAGCCCCTGACCTATTGGGTCCCATCGATTGCCCCGTCCGGCCTCGTCATGCTGACCAGCGATGTCTATCCCGGCTGGAAGGGCGACCTCTTCACCGGCGGCATGAACGGCCCGGCCGGTCTCGAACTGACCCGGATCGACATGGAGAATGGCGAAGTCGTCGGCAAGCAATCCCTGTTCGACGGTGAGTATCCGATCCGTGACGTTGTGCAGGGCCCGGACGGCCACCTCTATGTGGCAACGAAGGATTTTGACGGCATCTTTCGCGTGGACATTGCCGAAGCCGAAGCGGAATAGCTGCGGCTAGATATCCCGGCGGGACCGGAGAGCGGCGGCGAGCGTGCCATCATCAAGATGGTCCAGTTCGCCGCCCACCGGGACGCCATGCGCCAGCCGCGTGACGCTGACGCCCTTTCCTTCGAGAAGCTCGGCCACGTAATGCGCCGTGGTCTGGCCATCGACCGTGGCGTTCAGCGCCAGGATGACCTCGCGGATGCCGCCAGCCTCGACCCGCGCGACCAGGGACGGAATGTTCAGATCGTCCGGCGTGATCCCGTCAATGGCGGAGAGAACCCCGCCAAGCACATGATAGCGGCCGCGAAATGCGCCCCCACGCTCCAGCGCCCAGAGATCCGGCACATCCTCCACCACGCAGACGAGCGCATCATCGCGCCCGTCGGCCTGACACACCGCGCAGGGTTGGACCGTGTCGAAATTCCCGCAGACCTTGCACCGCTCGATCTTCTCGCCCGCCTCTGCCAGCGCGTCGGCCAGCGGTTTCAGCAATGTGTCACGACGCTTCAACAGGAACAGGGCAACGCGCCGCGCAGAGCGGGGCCCGAGGCCCGGCAGGCGCGAGATCAGCTCAATCAGGCGAAGGATTTCAGGACCGGCAGAATTCTGGGACATGGTGTCCAATGTCAGCTATTTGCCTGCGGTTGCAAGCACCAACGTGCGAAAGCAACATCACGAAAAACAAAAACCCCGACCTTTCGGCCGGGGTTCGGGAAGCACTCTTAAAGCTTCAGATCGAGGGCGTCAGGCCGCCTCTTCGACTTCCGCCGTCTTGGAGCTAGGGCGTGGATCCCGCAGCACATAGCCGCGGCCCCA
>DHZF01000156.1 GCA_002414505.1 Hyphomonas sp. UBA5111
ATCTGGCGGCGCGCTTCATACTCAATGGCCTGCTGGATGAAGCGGAACGAGTTCATGTTCTTGAGTTCGCAGCGCGTGCCGAGATGGCTGAAATCACCCGTTTCACGGAATTTCTCATACTGGCCCGGACGGCACACGGACACGTTCACATCCGCGCGGAGATTGCCCTTCTCCATGTCGCCATCACAGGTGCCGAGCGCGATCACGATGGCGCGCAGCTTCTTCACATAGGCGGCGGCTTCGGCTGGCGTGCGAATGTCGGGCATGGACACGATTTCCATCAGCGCGACGCCGGACCGGTTGAGATCCACATAGGTCGAGCTCGGGTCCATGTCGTGGATCGACTTGCCGGCATCCTGTTCGAGGTGCAGGCGCTCGATACGGCATGGGAAGGCATAGGCGTCGCCGCCATGCGCGGGCTCGACATCCACCTCGATTTCGCCTTCGCCCACAATCGGGTGCGCGAACTGGCTGATCTGATAGCCCTGAGGCAGATCCGGATAGAAATAATTCTTCCGGTCGAAGCGGGAATAGGTGTTGATCTGCGCCTTAAGGCCAAGCCCGGTGCGGATCGCCTGCTCGACGCAATAACGGTTGATGACCGGCAGCATGCCCGGCATGGCCGCATCGACCAGTGACACATTGCAATTCGGGTCCGCACCGAACGCCGTGGACGCGCCGGAAAACAGCTTTGCATTGGACGAGACCTGGGCGTGGACTTCGAGGCCCATGACCAGCTCCCAGTCACCTGTTTCACCCTTGATTACATACGGTTTGCGCGCTGACATATCGTTCTCTGCTGACACTCTGTTTCTGCGTTCTTCTACCCGCCCGATCGCGTCACTGTCGAGCCGTGAATACCATTCGATTGGCGCCAGCTCTTCCAATTTTCAGGATATGGGCGAATAATCCTCCCTGTGGAGGAAAAAGGGAGCGCCGGAATGATCTTCAAGATGATGATGGACGCCTCAAGCGAGGACGAAAAGCCGGTGGTTCGCGGCTTTCTCAAGCATCTTATCCTGGGATTCGCCGGCGGCGTGGCCGTGGGCTCCGTCCTTCTGGGGGGCCTGCTCCTGTCGCTCCAGAACATGGACCTCGACATGCCGCTGCTCTGGATTTTCGCAATGATGCTGCAATGCGGGCCCGTGGGAGGCCTGATTGGCGTCGGTGTCTATTTGTCGAAAGTGACCACGCGCGACTCGGGCAAGGATGATGATGACGAGCCGGGCCCGGGCGGAAATGCTCCCGAGGAGGCCAAACCGGATCAGATCATCGTGCGCCCAAAGGTACGCCCAGTCGGCGCGCTGAAGCCCTCCAAGGCGTGAGCTAGTCCAGCTTGCCCGCTTCCTTCGCCCGGCGTACCCGCTCGGCACGCGCAGCCATCCGATCCTTGATGGAAGCCGATTGTGAAACGCGGACAGGGCCTTCGTTTTCCGCGACGGGTTGAGGGTCTTCTGGCACCTCTTCCAGCTTACCCTCTTCGACCAGCTTCTTGCGCCGCGCGGCCACACGCGCTTCCCGCGCTGTCTGCGCCGCACTCTTGCCGCTGAACAGGCCGGACAGTTTGGACTTACCTGCACCATCCGGCTGAGGATGGTCCTCAAGACGCTGCTTGCGACGGGCAATGATGCGCGAGATCCGAAAAGAGACATAGCCCGCGACCAGAAAGGCCACGAGCAGCATGGAACGCATCTCGGGCGCAAACAGGCTGTAGCCATATTGCGCCATCATCGCCGCCATCAGGGCGAGGCAAAAGGCAAGCAGGACGGCGAAGAGAAGGAGAAAACGGGTCATGTTCATGCCCCGAAACCTACCACCACTTGTCAGCCTTGGCCACGAAGCCGGCTGCGCGTTCCAATTCGCCGCCGACGCGGAAACAGGCGGTTTCGTCTAGCGCCTTGCCGATGACCTGAAGGCCCAGTGGCAGGCCGCTGGATGACAGGCCCGCCGGCACGGAAATGCCGGGAAGGCCCGCCAGATTGGCCGTCACGGTGAACACGTCATTGAGATACATCTCGACCGGATCCCCGCTTTTCTCGCCAAACGCAAAGGCCGGGCTCGGACAGGTTGGCGTCAGTACCGCATCGCAGCTCTCAAAGGCTTCAACAAAATCGTTGAGGATCTTGGTGCGGACCTTTTGGGCGCGCAGATAATAGGCGTCGTAATATCCGGATGAGAGCACATACGTGCCGATCATCAGGCGACGCTGGACTTCGGCGCCAAAACCGCCTGCCCGCGTCCCTTCATACGTCGCGGTCAAATTCTCGCCAGCGACACGTGCACCATAACGCATGCCGTCATAGCGGGCGAGGTTGGAGGACGCCTCTGCAGGCGCCACGATATAATAGGCTGGGAGGGCATACTTCGTGTGCGGCAGGCTGATATCGACGATCTCGGCGCCGGCAGTTTTCAGCCACTCGATCCCCTGCTCCCACAATTTGTCGATTTCTTCGGACATGCCCTCCATCCGGTATTCTTTCGGAATACCGATCCGCATGCCCTCGACGCCGCGGCCCACATCGCTGCGCCAATCCGGCGTCTCGACGTTCAGGGACGTGGAATCCTTCAAATCGTGGCTGCACATCGCTTCCAGCAAGATCGCGCTGTCTTCAACCGTCTTCGCGATCGGACCAGCCTGGTCGAGTGAGGAGGCAAACGCGACCATGCCATAGCGGCTGGCACGGCCATAAGTCGGCTTGATGCCGACCGTGCCGGTGAACGCAGCGGGCTGGCGAATGGAGCCGCCGGTGTCCGAGGCCGTCGCCGCGAGGCAGAGATCTGCCGCCACTGACGCGGCCGAACCACCCGACGAGCCGCCCGGTGTCAGGCCCTGATTGTCGCCCTTGCGGCGCCACGGGTTGATGACATTGCCGAACCGCGAGGTCTCGTTCGACGACCCCATGGCAAATTCGTCCATATTGAGCTTGCCCAGCATGACCGCACCTTCGTCCCAGAGGTTCTGGGTGACGGTGGATTCATAGGTCGGGGTGAACTCGCCGAGGATGTTGCTGCACGCCGTGGTGCGCACGCCTTTGGTGCAATACAGGTCCTTGACCCCCAGCGGCGCGCCTTCCAGCTTGCCGCCCTCGCCCTTGGCAAGTTTCGCGTCGGAGGCATCAGCCATGGCCAGCGCCTTTTCAGGCGTCTCGACCACATAGGCATTCAGCGTCCGCGCGCCTTCAATGGCGTCGACGAATTGCTGGGTGATCTCGCGCGAAGAAAACTCCTTGGCTTTCAAGCCATC
>DHZF01000008.1 GCA_002414505.1 Hyphomonas sp. UBA5111
ACCGTGCCCTTGTTGTCCTTGAGATTCTGGAGGGCGCCGGTGATTCCCTCAAGACCGATCCGGTCAGAGACAAGATCATCAAGGTGCAGCTTGCCCTGTCTGTACAGTTCGATCAGGCGAGGGAAATCCACCCGGAACCGGTTAGAGCCCATGATCGCCCCCTGCAGACGCTTTTCTGTCGCAAGCAATTCAATGCCGGGGATCTCGATGTTCACGCCTGGTGTGATCATGCCGACCACCGTGGCCACGCCGCGTGGACGGAGCATGTGGTAGGCCTGTTCGGCAGTCTGTTTGAGGCCGACGCATTCGAAAGAGTAGTGGACACCGCCCTTGGTCAATTCCTTGACGGCCTCGATCGCGTTGACCTTGCCCGGATTGACGGTGTCAGTCGCGCCGAAGCGCACGGCCATCTGCAGCTTCTCGTCTGACAGATCGACCGCAATGATGCGGCTGGCGCCTGCGATGGCAGCTCCATTGATCGCGGCAAGCCCGACGCCACCACAGCCGAGGACGGCAACCGTGGAACCCGGCTCGACCTTGGCGGAATGGAAGACCGATCCGACGCCGGTAATGACGCCGCACCCGATCAGGCAGGCCTTGTCCATCGGCATGTCCTTGTCGACTGCGCACAGGGCGTTCTCGTGGACAAGAATCTGTTCGGCGAAGGAGGAGAGGTTCAGGAACTGGCCGACCTTTTCACCCTTGATGGAGAGGCGAGGGGCCTCTGTGGGCTGGCGCTGGAAGTGTTCCTTGTTCACCGTATGGCAGACCGACATGTGACCGGTCAGGCAGTACTCGCAGGTGCCGCAGAAGGGCGAGAGGATCGAGATGACATGGTCGCCCGGTTTGACCGCGGAAACCATTGAGCCGACTTCTTCCACGATGCCGGCGCTTTCATGCCCGAGGATGACCGGCAATTCGGCAGGGAAATTCCCGTCCCAGAAATGCACGTCCGAATGGCAGACGCCGACCGCTTTGAGCCGGACCAGCACTTCGCGCGGGCCGGGCTTGGAAATCGTGACATCTTCAATGGATAGCGGCGCATTGGGCGCGCGCATGACAGCAGCCTTCATGGGTCTTCCTCCTTTGGCCCGGTCTCCGCGCTCTTGCTGGCGCCGATGACCGGATTTCAAAAGAAGTCTCCCCCAGAACGCGCCGCCTGAACAGGCCCGACGCTACGGCAGGGGGCCTATTCTGTTGGCGCAGCGACCAGTCCCGAAGCGCGGCCCATGATATGGAAGATTTCGTTCTGCTCCATCACGCCGGAGACCAGTTCCGATCCGGGACCGGTCGCAAAGATGGCCACGTCATCCCCGCCATGCGTTTCGGACGGCATGAAGACGAGCGCCGGTTGCTGGAAATCCTTGTCCTCTGTGTCGATGTCGGAAAGGTCTTCGCGGACGCAATCAGGCTCGCCATCGACCATCCGGCAGGCGGTCATGCCGCTGGCATAGGAAAGCGTGGTGTAGGGTTTGCCGTCCTGGGCATTCATCGGGGCGTTATCCAGTCCGCTGACGACCTTGCCGAGGATCGGATTGCCGCGCTTGGGATAGCCGGAAATCGTCATCGTGTGGGAATGGTCCGCAGTTACGATGATCAGCGTCTCGTCCGCATTGGTCATCTCCACGGCCGCCGCGACGGCCTGGTCCAGCTCATCGGTTTCCGACAGGGCCCGGGCGGCACTGACGCCGTGATGGCCATGATCGATCCGGCCGCCTTCGACGAGCAGCACGAAGCCGTCTTCATCCTGCGACAGGCGCGTAATGGCGGCCTTGGTCAGATCGACAAGCGAGGGCTCGCCTGCCGGGTCTTCGTCCCGGTCGAGCGCAAATTTCATGTGCGACGGCTCGAACAGGCCGAGTACTTTTGCACCCGAGGCGAAGTCGACCGCCTCAAAGCCGGCCTTGTCGGTGACATAGACATGATCTTCGGATTTTGCGGTCCATTCGGCGGTCAGGTCGCGGCCATCGGTGCGGCTGCCGGTACGGTTTTCCGCTTCAGGGTCGGCTTCCTCCGAGGTGGTGAAATGCGCGCGTCCACCGGCCAGCGCGACTTCAAACCCGTCGCCTTCCGGCCACTCGATGAACTGACGCGCAATGTCCTTGCAGTCGCCTGCCGCGCCGCCCTTCAGGCTGCTATCGTCTTCCCAGTCGCGGCTGGGCGTCTTGGCAAAGGTCGAGGCAGGGGTGGCATGGGTCAGGCGGGCGGTGGAAACGAGACCCGTGGCGAGGCCCGACCGTTCGGCCAGTTCAAAGATCGAGTCGGTCGTATGCCCTTCAACACTCGCGCAATTCCCGAAGCTGGCTTCCTTCAGGATGCCAAGCGTGCGCGAATTGACTTTGGCGCCGGTCACCATCGCCGTCGCGGTGGAGGCGGAGTCGGAAACCTGAAAGTCGTGGCTGTAAGTCTTTGACAGGGCCATGTGTGGCAGCGTGTCCATGGTCAGCGTGTAGGATTCGCCGTCGAGCCCACGCTGTTGGCCAGCATAGATACGTGCTGCTGTAATGGTCGGTATGCTCATGCCATCGCCGACGAAGAGGATGACGTTCTTGGCCGATTTTACACCGCGCTGCTGAATGCGTGTGTCTACGGCTTCAGCGGCAGATTGATAATAGGAATCGCTTGCCTGAATGGGCGTCGTGCCTTCGCGTAGCGGCGCCGGTGCAGCCTCGCTTTGTGCCACGGCGGTATCAGACGGCGCTGAACAGCCTGCGACGGCAAGGGCGGTGAGTGAAACAAGCGAAAGGGCAATGCGGCGCATGGGCAGTCTCCGGAAGATCAGGTCTGGGGCGGGCATAGACTGAATTCGTGACACTATTGCTGCACTCAGTCGATTGGGTCCACCTTGTGGCCGCGCTGGGCCAGCCAGACCGCGACAAGAATGAGCATGCCGCCACCTGCCTGCAGGGTTGTGAGGGGTTCCTGAAAGAGATGCCATGAAATCGCAGCAGCCATGACGGGCTGGATCAGGATGATGACACCCGCGATGGAGGTTGGTGTGCTGCCAAGCCCGGTGATGATCAGGCCCTGACCGACTACATGGATCACGATCCCGAGGAACAGCGGCACGGCGAAACCCGACAGGTTCTCCGGCAGGAAGTTTTCACCGAAGGCCATGACCATGATGGCGCCGACGACCACTTCCACAAGTGTCAGCCAGAACAGCGTCTCCAGACCATTCAACGTCCGCCGGGCAAGCTTCGAGCACAGGAAATATCCGGACACACTAATGGCCGCGATGATGGCGATCCGGTCTCCGACAAAGCTTGCGCCTCCTTCTGCGGTGCCGCCCAGGGACAGGGCGGATGCGCCCCCAATCGCCAGAATAACGGCGAAGAACCACATAGGCGCGGGACGCTCCTTCAGGAACAGCCAGGCCAGGAATCCGACACAGACATTTCCGAGGTTCACGATGAAGGTCGCGTTCGACACGCTGGTCAGGGTCAGCGACCAGTGCCAGAAGCCGATGTCTACCGCGAAGCATATCCCCGCCAGGATGACATAGATGTTAGGCTTGCGTGGCGCGCGGCGCTCGACCAACAGGACGAGGGCAGTCAGCACCGGCAGGGCAAACGTGTATCGCCAGAATGCGATGGCCTGCGGGCCGAGATCGTCGAGGCCCAAGCGCAAGCCAATGGGTGCAAATCCGATAGCGACTGCGCCGCCAACCAGCATAAGCACGCCGAGCCATTCCCGGCGGGCCGGCGCTGTCATTTCTGTCGATGTCATTAAGAAAGGCCCGTCATGGCGCGAATGTCTTCAGGCGTCTTGCCGTCTTCACGCCATGCACGCAATCCCCGGTCCCCTGCACGCTTGGACAATTTCTTGCCATCTGCCCCCAAAACGAGCGGATGAAAGGCATAAAGAGGCTGTGGCCAGCCCATCAGCGCCTGCAGCAGGACGTGTACCGAGGTCATCTCCCGGATGTCCTCGCCGCGCACGACATGAGTGATTCCTTGCAAGGAATCATCGTGGCAACAGGCGAGATGGTAGCTGGTGGGCGTGTCCTTGCGTGCCAGCACAACGTCGCCGAACGGTGCAGGGTCGGCCTTCACCTCATGCTGGCCGCATGAGGTGAAGACTGTGTAGCTCAAGGCGTCATATTCAGGGCCAAGTTCTGCCCGCGCAGCCGACAGGGACAACCGCCACGCATAGGCGTGTCCCCGGTCGAGCAGGTCCTGTTCCTTGTCCAGGGGGAGTGGCTTTCCGGTGAAGCCAGCGGTGTCGGGGCTCGCGCCAGCGGGCAGGGCGGCAGCAATCTCCCGCCGGGTCCGGAAACAGCGATAGACGAGGCCGCGCGCTTTCAGGGAGTCGAGTGCGGCTTCATATTCCGGGAAATGATCCGACTGGCGACGCATCGGCCCGTCCCAGTCGAGGCCCAGCCAGGCAAGGTCGGCAAGGATGGAGGCCTCGTATTCAGGGCGGCAGCGGGTCTGGTCAATGTCTTCCATCCGCAGCAGCACCTTGCCGCCATGCGCACGGGCCGTATCCCAGACATGGAAGGCCGACAGGGCATGGCCGAGATGAAGGTGCCCGGTGGGCGAAGGCGCAAACCGCGTGACAAATTCCCCAGCGCCCATTCGATTCCCTTCTGTCACGTCGCCTGTTTCATGATCTAACCATTCAGAGCTCAGGCTGAACAGCGTTTACCTGTTGCCAGCACTGGGCTGGGCTCGTATCGCACTTGTCGTACAGGAGGTCAGCCTGAATGCCTGTGGAAGCGTGGTTCACGACAGCCGAGAGCTGGTTTGAAGCGAATGTGGTGGGTGCGACAGAGCTCGCCACGTTCGGATTCGTGATGCTGTGCGTCTTGGCGGCGGCCTTGGTCATCTTGGCGTTCAGCCTGCTTGGCTCGCTGTTGAAGACGTTGCGCAACGCGTCTGGTGCCCGGTCCGCGCGCAGTGACAAGACGCCCGGCTATCGCATCCTCGTCGCGCGTCCCTCAGGCAAGAGGGCAGGCCGCGCCTGGAAATGGCTGCTGACGGCGCTGGATTCCCATCTCTCCGAATTCAATTTCGGGGCCCCGCTAAAGCTGTTTCGCACCGGCACCATTCGCGGCGGCATGCAGACCCGCGCCGTCCAGCGTGCCCGGCGGCGCCTGGAAGTTGCCGATGCCGACATGCTGGTCTGGGCAGACCGGACGGGCCGGCGCGAAGACGGGTTCGTAATTCATGGCCTCAGCCGGGGGGGCGGCCTGACGGCGGTCGAGGCGCGATCCTTCACCCTCGTCCTGCCGGGCAAGATGGCCGACCTTGAGGGCCAGATGCCGCGGGTCGCGGCCTACCTGCTTGCGCGGGAATTGCAGCCAGCCCTCGCCCACCCGCAATCCTTCCGGGCCGAGAAGATGAAGACACTTGCCGATGCGTTGTCGGAATTGCTGGCGGAGTCGCCGGCGTTGTCCGTTGCGCTACGCAGCCGGATCGAGGCGGATTTCTGCGCGTCGTCCGTCCATGTGGCCGAGCAATCGGGTGACATGGAGGCGCTGGACCATGTGATCATGCTGCGCCGGATCCATCTTGAGGACATCAAGAGCGACCGGGATACTTCACGCGCCGTACAGGCGCATATGGACCTTGGGCGCGCCTTGCTCGCGCGCGCCACGAAACAGTTCGACCGCAAGACGGTGGAAGAGGCGATCAGCCATCTCTCCAAGGTCATCGAGGCGCTTCAGGCCGACCCGACCATCAAGCGCGCCCAAGCCGCCTCCGACGCGATGTACAAGGCGCAGAATTTGCTTGAGACGCGCAAACGGTTTGCCGTGAATTTTGGTGGCTAGCGCCTGTCCTTAAAAATCAGGAAGCAACCCCAAGTCCGATCGGGCAGGACACGCCCGTGCCACCAATCCCGCAATATCCGTTCGGATTCTTTGCGAGATATTGCTGGTGATAGTCCTCGGCGAGGTAGACCTTGTCCAGCGGGGCCAGTTCCGTCGTGATCTGGCTGGCATGGCCGCTTTCGGCCAGCGCCTTTTCATAGGCGGCAAGCATCTCGCGGGCCGTTTCGGCCTGGGCCTCGGACTGTGTGTAGATGGCTGAGCGGTACTGCGTGCCGATATCATTGCCCTGACGCATGCCCTGGGTTGGGTCGTGGCTTTCAAGGAAGAGTTTCACGAGTTCGGCGAAGGTCACTTCGGCCGGGTTGAAGATGACCTCGACGATCTCGGTATGGCCGGTGCGGCCAGAACAGACTTCTTCATAGGTCGGGTTCGGGGTTGATCCGCCTGCATAGCCGACGCGGGTCAGCCAGACGCCGTCCTGTTGCCAGAAGATGCGCTCAGCGCCCCAGAAACAGCCCAGCGCAAACACGGCAGTCTCATAGTCGTCTGGAATTGAGCCCTGAAGGTCACGGCCAAAAACATAATGGGTTTGGGCAGTTGGGATCGGAGTCGGACGACCGGGCAGGGCGCTGTCGGCATCCGGGATGGTGAGGGGTTTTTTCGAGAACAGCATGATCGGTCTCCCTTTCTGCGCCTCATATGGGATTGTCTGACAGGAACGGCAATCACAGTCTTGCGATCTTGCAGGCCTTCGGTTATTGGCTCCCCTCTGCTGAGTACGGTGAGGTGGCCGAGTGGTCGAAGGCGCACGCCTGGAAAGTGTGTAGGCTAGCAATAGTCTCCAGGGTTCGAATCCCTGTCTCACCGCCAGCAGTTCTCCTTTTTGGATGTGATGTTTCCGCGCCTGACTGACCTCGACCAGGTCGGGTGCGAAGCTGTCCTTCGCTCTGGGAGCGGCATGTGGCAACATCAGGGCAGGCATTCAGGAATTGGAAACCTTCGCTGGAAAAGCCTGCAAATGCTTTATCGATTTTGAGCAAACATTAACTATTTGGCGCAATTCTGGACAGAGTTTCATCAACCGTCTCTGCCAAGGATTCATGTCATGCTGATGCGCGCAGCTGCCACTCTTGCCGGAACCCTCCTTATCGGTTTTCCGGCCCTCGCCCAGGAACTCGTCGTCGAGCAACAGGTCGAACGTGTGATCGTGATCGAGGATGAAGAAGGCGGTCTCGAAATGGAGCTGCTGCCGGCCGAGACAGTGAAGCCGGGCGAGCAACTCTTCTATTCAGTGACCTATTCCAATCCCGGCGAAGCTCCGGCCAAGGATGTGATTCTGACACTTCCGGTGCCAGCGGAGGTAAGCCTGCTCGAAGACTCCGCCATGGCGGAATATGACGAGGCATCCGTCGACTTCTCGGTCGATGGAGGCGCCACCTATATCCCGCGCGACGAGCTGATCGCCGAGGCCCCGCTGGACGAGGTTCACCCCGTCCGCGTCTCGATGCCGGAAGAGATCACGCATATGCGCTGGACCTTCAACCGCGAGATCGGCCCGAAGGATTCCGGCAAGATTTTCTTTGCGGCCGTCCTCAAGGAAAATGCCCGGCCCGTGACCCCGTGAATTGACGCGGGCCCGCGCGCTGGCGTAACGCCTGCGGCATGACTCAAGTCAAAATCTGCGGCCTGACCGATCCCGACCTCGTGCGCCATGCGGCTCAGGCAGGTGCCGACTGGATCGGATTCGTGTTTGCCGAAGCCAGCCCGCGCCATGTTACGGAAGCGGCAGCCGCGAGCTTGCTGATGCAGGTTGGCTCCGCGACGCCTGTGGCCCTGCTGGTGGATCCCGATGATGCCCAGATCGACCGTATTGTGACCCTCGGCTTCCCTGTGCTCCAATTGCATGGATCGGAAACACCTGAACGCGTGGCCGCCATCAAGGCCCACACGGGCGCGGAAATCTGGAAGGCGGTGGGCATTGCCGGCGCGGACGACCTGGCGCGGGCTGAAGCCTTCACAATGGCCGACCGTCTCCTCATAGACGCCAAACCGCCCAAGGATGCAGACCGCACCGGGGGACATGGCCTGCCGTTTGACTGGAATGTCCTGAAGGGCTGGCAAGTGCGGGGCCCCTGGATACTCGCTGGCGGCCTGACTCCGGAAAATGTTGCCGATGCGGTGCGCCTGACCGGCGCAATGGCGGTGGATGTCTCGTCTGGTGTGGAGCGCATCAGGGGTCTCAAGGATCGTCGCCTCGTCACCGCCTTCATCGACGCCGCGAAAAATTCATAAACAAGAATATTGTTCCGTCTTTGTTCTGTGCTATCATTCTGCTATTGGCAATGGGAGGATGAACCATGTTTCCACAGGACCTGACAGACGTTGCAGGCAAGCTGGCAGACTGCTGCAATTCGGGGCGCGAGGCGGAAGCCCTCGACAGCCTCTATGCGCAAGATTGCGTTTCGGTCGAGGCGCTTCCGATGGGGGAGGCCGGCCGGGAGACACATGGGCTGGAGGGCATCAGGGGCAAGCATGAATGGTGGTATGGCGCGCATGACGTGCATTCTGTCAGTGCCGAAGGTCCCTTCCTGTTCGGGGATGACCAGTTCTCGCTCGTCTTTGACATGGACGTCACGAACAAGGAGACCGGCGAACGGATGCGGGCGAAGGAAGTCGGCATCTACACAGTCAAGGATGGCAAGATTGCCCGCGAAGAATTCTTCTATTCTCCCATGGGGTGAGGCGTCGCGGGGCAGGGCGCATCGCCGCGCTTTCCTTGGCCTGTCCTTCGGTCTAAGTACGGGCCTGTAGTGCAAGGAAAGCAGGACAAGATGGATTTGCGAAACACATGGGAAAAATGGCCGGATGCAAATGGCCGTTTCGGTGAGTTTGGCGGGCGGTATGTCGCCGAGACGCTGATGCCGTTGATCCTTGAGCTTGAGGCCGAGTACCGCAAGGCCAAGGAAGATCCGGCCTTCAAGGCCGAGATGGACGATCTGTGGGCCCATTATGTCGGCCGTCCGTCGCCGCTTTATTTCGCGGAACGGCTGACCGAGCATTTCGACGGCGCGAAAATCTATTTCAAGCGCGACGAGCTGAACCATACCGGCGCGCACAAGATCAATAATTGCCTTGGCCAGGTCCTGCTCGCCAAGCGTATGGGCAAGACACGCATCATCGCCGAGACCGGCGCCGGCCAGCATGGCGTCGCCACGGCGACGATCTGCGCCCGCTTTGGCCTCGACTGTGTGGTCTTCATGGGTGAGACGGATGTCGAACGCCAGAAGCCGAACGTGTTCCGCATGAAACTGCTCGGCGCGGAAATCGTACCGGTTTCCTCCGGCACCGGCACGCTGAAAGACGCCATGAACGAGGCGCTGCGCGACTGGGTCACGAATGTCGACGACACGTTCTACTGCATCGGCACCGCTGCTGGCCCCCATCCGTATCCGGAGCTTGTGCGCGACTTTCAGAGCATCATCGGCAAGGAAGCCCGTGCCCAGATCCTGGAGCGGGAAGGGCGCCTGCCGGACGCCGTCATGGCCTGTATTGGGGGCGGTTCAAACGCGATCGGCCTGTTCCATCCTTTCATCGAGGATGAGGGCGTCCGTTTGATTGGCGTCGAGGCGGCCGGACATGGCATCGAAAGCGGCGAGCATGCCGCCGCGCTGAATGGTGGCAAGCCCGGTATCCTGCACGGCAACAAGACCTATCTCCTGCAAACCGATGATGGCCAGATCATTGATGCGCACTCCATTTCGGCCGGGCTCGATTATCCGGGCATTGGTCCGGAGCACGCCTTCCTGCGCGATATGGGGCGCGCGGAGTATTTGTCGTGCACGGACAAGGAGGCGCTGGAGGCGTTCCAACTCTGCACACGTCTTGAAGGGATTATCCCGGCGCTTGAGCCCTCGCACGCCCTGGCGCGCGCCGGGGAGGTGGCGAAAGATCTCGGCAAGGATGGCCTCATGATCCTCAATCTGTGCGGCCGGGGAGACAAGGACGTCTTCTCCGTCGCAGAGGCGCTGGGCGTCACTATTTGATCTACCGAAAATAATAGATATTACATTATCTATGGCTTTTGATTGATATTTAAGAATCTATCTGTATTGATAGATGTATGGACAATCGCACGGATTATTACCTGCTGCTCGCCGACATTCAGGGGTCTTCGGTCCTGTCTGCAAGGCAGGCAGAATCCCTGATGACGCATTTGTTGCCAGCGCTTGAGCGCGAGAACCTCCACCATTCCGTGGAGATTTCTTATCCGCTGGAGGTGAATTATGGCGATGAATTTGCGGGCCTGTTCACTACTCCCGGCCCGCTTTACCAGATCGTCTCCAATCTGCGACATGCCCTCAAAGGCATCGCCCGCTTCCGGTTTGTCGTTGTCCATGGCCGCATCGGATATGCCGGTGGCTCAATCCGTGAAATGGGCGGGCCGGTCTTCGAGAGCGCGAGCCATGCGCTCGACTCCCTCAAGAAGTCGCGCCAATCCAGCCGCTGGATCATCGGCGATGAAGCCACGGACCTGTCGCTCACGGCGCTCAGCAATGCCGCTTCCTCGCTCATCGCTGACATGACAGATTATCAGTATGCGGTTTTCAGGCTCCACCAGGAGGGCATGAAGGGTGTGGATATCGCAGAGCAGCTGGGAAAGGATGCCCGTTCGGTATCTAACGCAAAAAAGGGGGGGCATTCGAAAACGGTTATTGACATCGAGGCCGCGCTGAACGCCATTCTGACCTCCCTGGCAGCGCACAGGGCAAGCACCCATGGCTGATGTCATCTATTGGGGCCTCGTGGTGGCGAGCTTCCTGCTCGCCTTCATTCTGTCCACCCTGATCATCCGGATCGGCATTCCAAAGCTCAAAACGGGCGTTGTCGAAACCAAATCGGAAGAGGCTACAGACCCGCTGGATGCCCTGATCCGGTATGGCCGCCTCCCGGAGAGCTCCAAGGCGGGCCGCGTCTTCGACTGGCAATCCACCGGTATATGGATCGGCCTTGCCGAAACCCTGCTGATCTTCGTGCTCGTGTTTGCAGGGGCCTTCAATGCGCTGGCCATCATCATTGGCGCGAAGCAGTTCGTCCGCAATGAACAGATCCGGCTGATCCCGTCCTATTACCTGCTCGGGACACTGGCGAATTTGTGTATCGCCGTCCTGTTCGCTCTCATTGCCAAGCACGGCTTGGGCGATCTTAGCCTGAGCATCGCGTCCGGGCTGGGATTGGAGGCTCAGGTCGCGCAAATGGAGGTTCCATGATTTCCCATGTGACCCTCGGCACGAATGATCTCGAAAAGGCGGCCGCCTTTTATGAGCCGATCATGCAGGCGCTTGGCAATCCGCGGGTGCCGTTCGAGCGGTCCGACCCGTTCATCATGTGGCGCCGGCCGGGCGATGACCGGCCGGTGGTGGCCCTGACCCGCCCGTTCAATGGCGAGCCGCATGATCCCGGAAATGGGCAGATGCTGGCACTGCTCGCGCCTGACCGGGCAAGCGTGGACACCGCGCATGCTCTGGCCATTTCAGGGGGCGCACAGGATGAAGGGCACCCGAGCTTGCGCCCGCATTATCATGCCGATTATTACGGGGCCTATTTTCGCGATCTGGATGGCAACAAGATTTGCATCGTTTGCCACGATCCGGATGGACGCGGCGTGTAGAAAATGCTCCCCTGCAGTCTGAGCAAAGTCCCAGCCGAGAGACCAAATTGACCGATCTTCTCCTCATTCGCATCACCTGTCCGTCGCGCCGTGTGGCCGAGGAAATAGGCGACGCTGCCATCGAACACCGCCTTGCCGCCTGCGCAAATCTGGAAGGGCCGGTCTCGTCCACCTATCGCTGGAAGAGTGTTGTGGAACAGGCATTTGAATTCGTCCTGTGGCTGAAAGCGCCTCAGGCAAACTGGGACCGGATCGAAGCCTTGGTGCTGACACATCATCCGTATGATGTGCCCGCCATGGTTGCGCTGCCTTGCATTCAGGCGAATGCGCCTTATGAGGCATGGGTTCACGAGAATACGGACACCTGATGCCAGTTTCCCGCATTACAGATACCTTCGCCCGGGCCCGTGGCGAATCCCGCGCCGTTCTGGTTTCCTACCTGATGGCTGGCGACCCGGACCTGGAGACGAGCTATGCCGCCATGTGCGCCCTGCGCGATAATGGCGCTGACATCATCGAGCTTGGCGCGCCCTTCACAGACCCGATGGCCGATGGCGCTTCGATCCAGAAGGCCGGCCTGCGTGCCCTGGCGCATCACACCACCCTCGCCGACACGCTGAAACTGGCTGCGCGGTTTCGCGAACAGGACCAGACCACCCCGATTATCGTGATGGGCTATGCCAATCCGGTGTTTCGCATGGGGTATGCCGAATTCGCCAAAGCTGCCCATGAGGCGGGCGTAGACGGCACGATTTTGGTCGATTTGCCGCCCGAAGAGGATGGCGAATTGCGCGAGGCTTATGCGCAATATGATCTCTCCGTTATCCGTCTGGCGACGCCGACAACTTATGAAAACCGCATGAAAAAGGTCGCTGAAGGCGCCAGCGGGTTCCTCTATTTCGTTGCTGTGACGGGCGTTACAGGCGCTGGAAGTGCCGATCCCCAGGCGATTGCCGGGAACATTGAAATGGCCAAGCGCGTTTCAGGATTACCTGTTTGTGTAGGTTTTGGCGTCAAAACTGGTGTACAAGCTGCAGAAATGGCTAAAATCGCCGATGGGGTTGTCGTAGGCTCTGCTTTCGTGGAGCATGCGGAAAAGGCCCACGAATCGGGGGATTTTGCCGGGGCACCGCGGGGAATGGGCGCGCTGGCGAAGGAGTTGAGCTCGGCGATCAGAACGATCACCAAGCCGTAATGTTGATTGCCGCCGAGGAGGTTCTGGCATGAACTGGATTACCAAGGTCACCCCGCCGGGCCTGAAGACCATGCTCGCGAAGAAGGACACGCCCGACGATTTGTGGGTGAAATGCCCTCTGTCCGGCGAACTCGTCTACAAGACCGATCTGGAAGAAAACTGGCATGTCACGCCGGCTGGCGCGCATCTGCGGATCAGCCCGCGCACCCGGCTGCGCCTCCTGTTTGATGATGAGCGCTGGGAGCCATTGGCCCTGCCATCGGTTCCGCATGACCCGCTGAAGTTCAAGGATGACAAGCCTTACCCGTCGCGCCTGAAGGCTGCGAAGGCCAAGATTGCGGCCCGCGACAAGAAGGAAGCCGAAAGCGGCGGCGCGCCGATCATTCAGGAAGACTGCATGGTCGCGGCCTATGGCAAGATTGGTGGCGTGCCGACGGTCGTGCTGGTCCAGGATTTTGCCTTCATGGGCGGATCGCTCGGCATGGCTGCCGGCGAAGGCTTTGTGGCGGCGGCGCAGATGGCGCTGGCCCGTAAGGCCGGCTTCGTCGTCTGCACGGCCTCCGGCGGCGCGCGCATGCAGGAAGGTACGCTCAGCCTGATGCAGATGCCGCGCACGACGCTCGCCATCAATGAGTTGGCCGAAGCGAAACTGCCTTACATCGTCGTGTTGACCGATCCGACCTCAGGCGGTGTGTCGGCTTCCTATGCGATGCTCGGCGACATCCATATTGCCGAACCGGGCGCAATGATCGCCTTTTCCGGCCCGCGCGTGATCGAGCAAACGATCCGCGAAAGCCTGCCCAAAGGGTTCCAGCGTGCCGAATTCCTCCGCGAAAAAGGTCAGGTGGATATCGTCTGCGACCGACGGAAGCTGAAGGATACAGTCTCCAACGTGTTGTCCATGCTGATGCCGAATGTGCGCCGCGCGGACGACCGGTTGCCGGTCTCACTGACGCCTCCAAAAACCCATGCCGCCAAATCCAGCAAGAGTAAGGGCAGCCCTGCTTGATCGGAAACAGTCCGGCCCTGGCCGAGGCGCTGGGGCGGTTCGAAGGGCTATATCCAGAAACGATTGAACTATCGCTCGGACGCGTCCTGAACGCGCTCGAGTCGCTTGGGCGCCCGCAGCACCGGTTGCCGCCGGTCATCCATGTGGCTGGGACGAATGGCAAAGGGTCCACCTGCGCCTTCATGCGTGCCATGATGGAGGCGGCTGGCCTCAGCGTGCATGTTTTCACCAGTCCGCATCTGGTCCGCTTCAATGAGCGCATCCGACTCGCCGGAGAGATCGTCGATGATGTGCGCCTGATTGATTGGCTGGAGCGCACTTATGACGCGATCAAGGGGCAGGAGATCACGCAATTCGAGGCGACAACGGCCACGGCACTGCTTGCCTTCTCGGAAGTGCCCGCCGATGTGCTGATCTTGGAGGTCGGCCTTGGCGGCAGTTATGACGCGACCAATGTGATCGACCAGCCCGCGCTCAGCGTGATCACGCCAATCGACTTCGACCACAAGGCCTTTCTCGGCTCGGATATTCGCAAGATTGCGGGTGAGAAGGCGGGGATCATCAAGCCCGGCCGCCCGGCGCTGACCGCGATCCAGCGCAAGATTTGTGACGATGTCATCGCAAAACGGGCCGAAGATGTTGGCGCGCCGCTCTATCGCCTGAAAGCGCACTTCATTGATGCAATGCCGGAAGACCTTGGCCTGCTGGGCGAACACCAGCGGGCGAATGCGGCTCTGGCCGCCATGGCCGTGCAGCTGTTCGGAAATTCCACAATCATCGACCAGAATGCGATCTTCGAGGGCGCCCGTAACGTGGTGTGGCCTGCGCGTATGCAGCGCCTGAAAGACGGGCCGCTTACGGCGCTCGCTCCCGATCAGGAAATCTGGCTGGATGGCGGGCACAATCCGCATGCGGCCCGCGCCATTGCGAGACAGCTGAACAACATGCCCGGGCGTACCGCACTGGTCGCAGCCATGCTCGCCTCCAAGGATGCGACTGGCTATTTCATGCCGTTCCGGCAGGTGCGACCTGAGGTCTTCACTCTGCCGAACGCGCCGGGTCATCAGGGCGCCGAACCTCAAGCCCTGGCGGAAGCGGCCACCAATGCGGGGCTGAAAGCCGCCGCGTGCGACAGCCTCGAAGCTGCACTCAAGGCTGCGGCGGCAACCGGCGTTGATCGTATCCTGATTTGCGGGTCTCTGTATCTGGCAGGGGAGGTGCTCGCGCAGAATGGCGAGCCGCCAGTGTAGCGCTATTCAGCGGCGAGTTTCAGCCCGTCGCCTTCATCATTCAGCGTTTCAGCGACCTTGTGCGCCAGCCGGCGCGCCACTTCGGTCTTGCCCATGCGGGGCCAGCGCTCGGTGCCATCGCGCGTGATCAGGGCGATCTCATTCTCTGATCCGCCCATCACATCCCCGGAGACATCATTGGCGACAATCCAGTCGCAATTCTTGCGGGCGAGCTTCGCTTCGGCATGCTGTTCAACATCATGCGTTTCAGCCGCAAAGCCAATCACCAGCGTCGGCCGGTTCTTGCGCTTGTTGGCCAGCGTCTTGAGGATGTCCGGGTTCTCGGTCAACTCCATGGAGGGGTGTTCGCTGCCCGCGCCCTTGATCTTCAGCTTCTTGGTCGCGGCGCGCGCCGGGCGCCAGTCGGCCACAGCGGCTACAGAGACGAACACGTCAGCAGGCAGGGCCTCTTCGCAGGCCTTCAGCATCTGACGCGCAGTTTCGACCGGGACCAGGTTCACGCCGCGCGGTGCAGGCAAGGCGACGGGGCCGGAGACCAGTGTGACATGCGCACCAAGGCGGGCGAGGGCTTCGGCAATGGCGTAGCCCTGTTTGCCGGAGGAATGATTGGACAGAAAGCGCACCGGGTCGAGCGGCTCGCGCGTCGGGCCTGCTGTGACAAGCGCATGGGTGCCTGCCAATGCGCCGGAGGCTTCGCCTGCCAGCATGCGTTCGATTTCTTCGGCGATGACCGGAAGTTCCGGCAGGCGGCCCGGGCCGAACTCACCGCAGGCCATCGCGCCTTCGTCCGGCTCCATCACCGTCACGCCATCCGCGCGGAGCGTTTCGACATTCCGCATGGTTGCCGGGTGCTGCCACATGCGCACATTCATGGCGGGTACCATCAGGACAGGCTTGTCGGTCGCGAGCAGCGTTGTGGAGGCGAGGTCATTGGCAAGACCGCCTGCAGCCTTGGCCATCAGATCTGCTGTGGCCGGGCACACGACCACGAGATCAGCCGAGCGGGACAGCTCAATATGGCCCATTTCCGCTTCGTCACTGAGGTTGAACAGCTCGGTATAGACCTTGTCGCCGGACAGTGCGGAGACCGAGAGAGGGGTGACGAATTCCTGGCCGCCCTTCGTCACGATGCACCGACAGGCAATGTCGCGCCGGCGCAACTCCCGGATCAGTTCCAGGCTCTTATAGGCGGCAATACCGCCGGAAATGATCAAAAGGATGCGTTTTTGCGTCATGGGCCGGGCTCTGTTCGTTAAGCGTGTCTTATCGCAAATTTCTTGCCGTTACCCCATGAAATCCCTGTGAACTTGGCGGCTCGGTTAAGGTTTTGGCGGGTTTCGGCAGGGATTTGCCGCAAAAGGCCTATTTCGCGGCCCAGATGCCGAGGGCAACCAGTATGGCCACAAAACCGAACCAGCCCCACCAGGGCGCAAACCGCCGGGGCGGGGGAGGAGGCGGTGCAGGGGGTTCCAGGGAGGCTTCGAACCGGTCCATCACTTCCGGCAAACGTTTCAGCCGGTTGGTGATTTCCTTCACATTGCCTGCCACGAGTTTGGCAGCGCCTTCCGGGCCGAAACTGCGCCGGATCCAGCTTCCGACGACGGGTTCGGAGGCAACCCAGATATTGTGCGAGGGATCGATGGCGCGGGCAACGCCTTCGACCTGGACCATGGTCTTTTGCAGCAGGACCAGTTCCGGGCGCAGGGACATGCCGAAGGTGTGCGTGTAGTCGAACAATTGCAGCAGGACGCGGCCCATGGAGACTTCTTCGGCGGGCTTGCCATGCACCGGCTCTCCGATAGAGCGAAGGGCTTGAGCAAACTCGCCAACAGACTGGCTGGCGGGGACATAACCGGCTTCGAAATGCACTTCGGCGACGCGGAGATAGTCGCGTTTCAGGAAGCCCCAGAGAATTTCCGCCAGGAAGCGGCGCTCGACCATGCCGATCCGGCCAATGATGCCGAAATCGACAAGGGCGACCTTGCCCTCAGGCGTGATGATCAGATTGCCTTCATGCATATCGGCATGAAACACGCCATATTCGATGGCATGGGTCAGGAAGCCCTGCGTGATGTCATTGGCCAGCTTCTTCCGGTCTATGCCGGGGCGGTCCAGTGCTTTGGGATCGGTGAGTGAAATGCCGTCGATCCAGTCGATGGTCAAAACCCGGCGACCGGTCCGGTCCCAATCGACGGAGGGGATGACGAAATGGCCGGACTTATGGCTGATTTCGTGCATCTCGTCGGCGCCGCCGGCTTCGAGGCGGAGATCGGTCTCGCGCATCATGGCGGCCGCGATCGTCTCGGTGAAGGCGACCGGTTTCAGCCGCTGGCTCTCGGCCGAGATCCCTTCGATGGTGCGCGCAGCCCGTTTCATGGCAGAGAGTTCGACCATCAATTTGTGTTCAATGCCGGGCCGCAGGATTTTAACCGCGCGCTCGCCTTCCGGCAGGGACATCTTGTGGACCTGCGCGATGGAAGCGGCCGCAACCGGGTCTGACAATTCGGCAAACAGGCGGGCGGCGTCGGCCTCACCAAACTCTTCCGCAAGGGCTGCGCGCGCCGCCTTCATCGAAAAGGGCGGCAGCTTGTCCTTCAGCCGGCCCAGATCCTGGGTGACTTCAGCGCCGAACACGTCCGGCCGCGTCGCCAGGAACTGGCCGAGCTTGATATAGGCAGGGCCGAGCTTTTCCAGCGCGCGGGCGAGGCGCTCGCCGGGGCGTCCCCGTGCGCCGCCACCGAAAATGCGCAGCACGCGGCCAGCGATCCGCGCAGGCAGCGGCAACCGCGTCTGGTAGGCGCCCGGCAGGATCACATCATGACGCGCGAGCGCTATGCCGGCGCGCATCAGGCGGCGGTAATCTCCGATCAGTCCCATGCCATGCTCCGCGCGCCAACGGGAACCGGCAGGCCCGGACGGCGTTTGATGAGGGAAGATATGTTTACAGAGGAGGCTGTCATGGCCACTAAAAAAGCACCAAAAAACAAAGGAACTCTATACTTTGTGACGAGTGGACTGCTTGTGGCTGCAATGATTGCTGCGGCGATCTACTATGCCGAGCCAAGCCAGACCCCTGACCAGCTGTTGCTGGACCCTGCACAGCGCTCCAGCCTGGCGCCGGATTCGAGCCCAAGCTGACCCGCATCAGACCGCCCAGCCGAAGTGCAGGGCGGCGATGCCTCCCGAATAATTCGTTACACTCACCCGCGAAAAGCCTGCTGTTTCCATCTCTTTGCGGAAAACGTCCTGTGTCGGGAACTTGCGAATGGATTCGACCAGGTACTGGTAACTTTCGGCATCCCCCGCCACGAGGCTGCCAAGGCGCGGAATAACGTTGAAACTGTACGTATCATAGGCCGCCTGCAGGGCAGGAACGGTCATGTGACTGAATTCCAGTATGGCGAGACGTCCGCCGGGTTTCAGGACGCGGCGAAACTCGCGTAGGCCGGCCTCGCGGTCGGCAAAATTGCGGATGCCGAAGGAGACAGTCACGGCATCGAACGACCGGTCCGGATAGGGCAGATTCTGGCCGTCGGCGCAAACCCAGTCGAGCCGACCGGCAAATTTCTCATTATCGGTGCGGGCCTTCCCAGCCTCCAGCATGGCATCATTGATGTCGCACACAATTGCGGTGGCGGGCCTGTCGATGCCGCGCCGCTTGCCCGCCTTGTCGGCCATTGTCAGGAAGGCGCGGGCAAGTTCCCCGGTGCCGCCGGCAACATCGAGATGGCGTTCTCCGGGCTGCGGATTCACCTGATTCATGGCGTCATGCTTCCAGAGGCGATGGACGCCCGCCGACATCAAATCATTCATCAGATCATAGCGGGATGCGACCGAGCGGAAGACACCCTTCACGCGGGCGACTTTCTCTGTCTCCGTGACTTCCTCGAAGCCGAACGAGACCGTGCGTTCCGTTTTGCTGTCTGCAGACATGCGTGCCACCATAGTTGCCTCAATCACCCTAGGCTATATGCCATAGCCATGCCTGAATTACCCGAAGTCGAGACAGTTCGCCGCGGCCTTGCGCCTGTCATGGAGGGACAGCGGATTGAGCGCGTGGTTCAGAATCGCGCCAATCTCAGATTTCCCTTTCCGGAGCGGTTCGCCGAACGCCTTACCGGCGCGCAGATCATGCATCTCGGGCGCAAAGCGAAATTCCTGACGCTCGCCCTATCAACGGATGAGGTTCTGGTAATGCATCTCGGCATGACCGGCCGGTTCACGGTGGTGGGCGACAAGCTGGGCGCGTTTCATCATGAGACGGGGACTGACCCGCGTCATGACCATGTTGTCTTCCATCTCGAAAGCGGCGCGCGCGTAACCTATAATGATCCACGGCGTTTCGGCTTCATGGAGTTGTGGCCCGCCGCGCAGTTTCAGGCCTATCCACGGTTAATGGCGATGGGCCCGGAGCCGCTCTCCAACGGGTTTTCAGAAGCCTATCTCAATGACGTCCTGAAGGGCCGGAAAACGCCGATCAAATCGGCCCTGCTCGACCAGTCTGTGATTGCAGGGCTCGGCAACATCTATGTCTGCGAAGCGCTCTGGCGCGCCGGCGTGTCGCCCCGGCGGAGTGCGGCCACCATTCCTGGTCAGCGCGCTGCGCGGCTGGTGCCTGCCATCAATGACGTCATCGCCGAAGCGATTGCAGCAGGTGGGTCATCCATTTCGGATTTTGCCAGCGCCAGCGGGGAGCTCGGCTATTTCCAGCACAGCTTCGCTGTCTATGACCGGGAAGGGGGTGCCTGCCGAAATTGCGGGAAGCCTGTCCAGCGTATCGTCCAGTCGGGCCGATCCAGCTTCTTCTGCAGCGCGTGTCAGCGCTAGGGAGGCGGGGATCCAAGCGCCGTGAGCACATGGATGGCGACTTTCAGGTCTTCAATGCTCGCCAGGGAGTCCACCAGCTTCTTGGCGTCCCGTTTGAGCACACGCAACTTCGCATGGTCCGCATCCGGCACGGCGGGCGGGACCGGAAACGGTTCATAGAAATATCCAACCGGTTTGCCGAGCGCGACGGCGACCTCTCTCAGACGCCCGGCTGACAGGCGGCTGCGTCCGGATTCATATTTTTGTACCTGCTGGAAGGTGAGGCTGAGGCTTTCGGCGAGGCCTTCCTGCGTCATTCTCAATTCCCGTCGCGCCTGCCGGACCCGCCGACCGATAAATCGGTCGGCATCGGAGGGTTTCCTCGCATCATGGGGAGATGGGGCGTGTGGCATCCTCGGTCCCTGAGGCGGGATACCTGGCCCAAGACACCGTGCACCCGATCGAATTCGGGAGGACCATATTCAATCCAGAATGGATTGCAACTAGGTGAACCCTATAAAATTCAACTGGGAATTGTGTTTTAGAAAGCCCCGAACCTATTTCGGGTCGAGGCGAATGACGTCATCTTCTGTCGCTTGCGCCGCTGCCGGCTCTGCCGTGTCATCTGGCAGAGAGAGACCCAGAGACGGGCTGTCTTCGAAGCGGCCGCCCCCAAATCCTGCTGATCCGATCAGGAGGTCATCATCCGAACCGGATTGACCGATCCTAAGATTGAGCGAGCCGGTGTCGGCATCCTGCGCTGCGGAAGACGTCGGCAGGTTCAGGTTCAGCGAACCGGTATACTCGTCCTCGACCTGTGCGGTCTCGGTTGCGACGGTGGTGGAGGTATCTGCGGCGCCGGTGCTTTCGGAGCAGGCCGTTCCGACCAGGCAAAGTGACACGATGGCGAATGACGTTGTCAGTTTCATGATCATGTCCCCATTCTTGCCGTGAGCCTCAGCGGCTCGCAAGCTTGTCTTGCACAACGTTCCAGAAATCGGCTGCGATATCAATGCCGCTGAGTTTCTTGATGGCCTGGACCCCGGTGGGGGAGGTGACGTTCACTTCCGTCAGGCGCCCGCCAATCACGTCAATTCCTGTCAAAACCAGTCCGCGACGTTTCAATTCCGGTCCAATCGCGTCGCAAATCCGTTTGTCGGCGTCACTCAGGTCTGTTGCCTCGGCGGTGCCGCCGACGACAAGGTTGGAGCGGACCTGGCCTTCCTTGGGGCGCCGGTTGAGTGCGCCAACGGCTTTGCCGTCAATCAGGATGATTCTTTTGTCACCTTCGCTGACGGCAGGCAGGAAGGCCTGCACCATGACGGGTTCGCGGGAGCGGGTGAAGAAGAGTTCGGTCAGGGAATCGAAATTGGAATCGTCTTCCTTCAGGCGGAACACGCCTGCGCCGCCATGCCCGTAGAGTGGCTTGATGATGATGTCCCTGTGCTCGGCACGGAAAGCCTCAATGGCCGACAAATCCCGGGAGACAAGCGTCGGCGGCATCAGTTCCGGGTACATGAGCGGAAAGATCTTTTCCGGGCTGGAGCGCACCCCAGCCGGATCGTTCACCACGAGGGTTTCCCCAGACACCTGTTCGAGAAGGTGGCACGCGGTGATGTAGCTCATGTCGAAAGGCGGATCCTGGCGCATCAGGATGACATCGACATCCTTTGCGAGATCGAGACGGACAGGCGCGTCGAACAGACCGGGCGTGCCCTTTTCGCGTTGCACGCGGGCGGGCCGGACCTCGGCGGTCACGCGGCCCTGCTCAATGCTCATATGCTCGGGGCCGTAGACGAACAGCTCCATACCGCGCGCCTGCGCGACTTCGGCGAGGGCAAAAGTGGTGTCTCCGTCAATATTGACGGATTCGAGCGGATCCATCTGGATCGCAACGCGAAGGCTCATCGGGCGGCTCCCTTGAACGGGTCGCCGCCCATGCGACCTGACCCTGCTAGTAACTGGCGCCGATCAGTTCCCCGTCGGCCTCGTAGTCATATGAGGCATCGGGTGCGGTTTGATAAGGGGCAGCGCCCTGCGGCGTGGGGGCAGCCTGTTGGGTTGTGCGGCCATCGCGGATGCGGACATAGGAAACCACCTGTTTGACGCCGCCGACAACGCTGGCCTCCTCAGCCGCCCGTTTCAGTTCCTCGGCGGAGCGGGCGATGCCCATCAGATAGACCACGCCATCATAAGTCTCGATGTTGAAATTCAGGCTTTTCACCGTGCTTGACCCAACCAGCCGGGCGCGGACGCGGCCGGTGATCACTTCGTCTGATACATTGGACAGGAAACCGCCTGGCGGCTGGATGCGGATTTCATTGGCAACATCCTGGGTGAGGGGAGAGGTCCAGGCGATGCCCTCGGCCTTCACGCGGTCTTCGGGGGCGTTCACGCGACCGGACAGCAGGACCAGACCGCCCGTGACCTCGACATCAACCTCGCCGAAACGGTTGGCGCTTTCCGACAAAAGTTTGCTCTTGATCTGGTTGGAAGCGGTCGCGTCATCCACGGCCTCCCCGAGGGATTTCTCCTGGGCCGCGGCGACGCCCACCGCGCCTGCGGTGCCAAGCGCGGCGACCGCACAGCCTCCCAGCGGCAAAGCGAACAGAAGGGCGGCAACAGCAATATGTGTGCGCATGAAACTCTACTCCATCAGCGATAATAATCACGCTGGAATCTGACATCAGGATGCGGCGAAAATCTGGCAAGCTGCACAATAGGTGTGTTTTGGTGCGGATTCAGACTCGATAAGGTGCGTGTCGCCCGTTAATGGCTGGTTGTTCGGCCCTTCAGATGCTATTATCTTGAGTGGACGTAACCAGAAGGAACCGGACCCCTGACCCCTAGCGCCCCGCGGCTTCAGCCCGCCCAGCAGGCCACGCTCGACGATATCCGTAATGTGGCCGAATCCCTCGCCCAGGCCCTTGAGGATGACAAGGCAGAAGATATTCTCTTCATTGACCTTGATGGAAAATCTTCGCTCGCAGATTTCATGATCATCGCTTCCGGTCGTTCAGGCCGGCATGTAGCGGCTCTGGCAGATCATCTCGCACAGGACGTCAAGAAGTTGACCGGCCGCCCGGCCAGTGTCGAAGGCATGCCCAATGCAGACTGGGTACTGATCGATACCGGCGACGTCATTGTCCACCTGTTCCGCCCGGAAGTCCGGGAATTCTACAATCTCGAAAAGATCTGGGCTTCCGACAATGCCCACCGCGCCCCGGCCAATTAGGGCCGGGTCATGCGGATCATTTTCCTGGTTGTCGGACGGTTAAAGGCCGGGCCGGAACGAGAACTCGTCGATGAATACATGAAGCGGGCGGGCCCCATTGCGCGGTCGCTCGGCTTTCGCGGGATCGAGGAAATCGAAGTGGCCAGTGGTGGCGGGCTGGATGCAGAGGCCGACCGCATCCTCGCCAAGCTGCCTTCCGGCGCCAAATGTATCCGGCTCGATGAATTTGGACGCGCGCACCGTTCCCGCGATTTCGCTGGCAACCTCGCCAAATGGCGTGATCAGGGCGTGCCGGACCTTGTTTTCCTGATTGGGGGCGCTGAGGGATACGGCGACGCCGTGAAATCAGCCGTGCCGGAAACGCTGGCCTTTGGGCCACAGACCTGGCCGCACAGATTTGTCAGGGTGATGCTGTCAGAACAGGTCTATCGCGCTGTGTCGATTCTCGCCGGGACGCCGTATCACAAGGATTAAGACTCAGCCCGCATAGAGCGATGGCTGTGGCATCAGGATCATGGCGAAGGCCACTGCAGCGATCACACCCATCACAGCGACGGACAAAATCCTCGTAATGGAAATGGAGTTGCTCACGGGGGTGATCCTTTCTGACAATCTGGGCTCCAGATGGGGCCTCGATACGTTGATGAACACTCTCCTAACGGAATAGGTTCCATGCGCGGCGTGCATGAGGCGATTTGAAGGCGCTCCCTTACACTTTGTTGATCCTTGCAAATTCCCGGCCTACAGCTTTAGCCGACAGAGTCAGCGCGGTGGGAGGCGGAGTTCATGTCGGGATTACGGGATTTCCTGAAAGTCTATTGGCCGCTGGTCGTGATTGCATTTGCAGGCGTGCTGCTGGCCCTCGTCCTGATGGATCCCGCGCCGCCGAAGACGATCCGCTTTGCTGCCGGCAGCCCGGGCGGCGCGTATCACGCCTTTGCAGAACGCTATCAGCGCCTCCTCGCAGAAGAGGGGGTGGAGGTGGTTCTGGTCGAAACGCAGGGATCAATCGACAATCTGCGCCTGCTGGGTGATTCCGAAGCCGATGTCGGACTCGTGCAAGGCGGGCTGTCGACTGCCCGCGACGAAGAAATGCTCCGCTCGATTGGTGGCCTGTTCCCGGAACCGTTCTGGGTATTTGTCCGGACTGACTTGCCTGCTGAAACGCTCGGAGATTTGCGGACAGTTCGTATGGCCGTTGGCGGAGACGGATCCGGCACGCGCATGCTCGCGATCGAACTTGAGAGCGATTATGGGGGCAAATGGAACTCTACGTCCCGTCTGCCGCTGTCCGGCAATGCGGCAGCAGACGCATTATTGGCGGGCGAGGTGGATGCAGCTGCGTTCTCCGCGTCCATAGAAGCCTCTTATGTGGATCGGCTGCTGAACAGTTCCGAGGTGCGCCTGTTGCGGTTTGACCGCGCCCCGGCGCTGGCGCGGCGGCATGAGGCCTTGTCCGACATCCTCCTGCTCAGGGGCGTGGTCGATATTGGCCGGGATGTGCCCGCAGCCGACATTCCGCTCGTCGCCCCGGTTGCGCAGTTGGTGGTGCGCAAGGATTTGCACCCGGCCATTGAGGCGCTGCTTATTGATGCCGCAACGGCGATCCATTCTCAGGGCACGCTGCTGGCGCCGGCCGGGCAATATCCGGACCCGGACCTGATTGACCTGCCGATCTCCGATCAGGCCCGGCGCTATTATCAAAATGGCCCATCCTTCCTGCGCCGCTATTTCTCGTTCGATGTGGCGAACTTCCTGGAGCGGGCCTGGGTGCTGGCCATTCCGCTTCTGACCTTGCTGTTCCCGCTGGTCCGGGTCGCACCGCCCATCTATCGCTGGCGCGTACGCCGGAAGATTTATGTCTGGTATGAAGATCTACGCACGCTTGAAGAGCGCGGGCGGTCTACAGATGACGATGCCGAACGCGACAAGGTGCTCGAAGATCTCGAAACCTTGCAGGCAGAGATCGGCGCGGTCGAAGTGCCGCTATCCTATACGGACGATCTCTACCGACTGCGCAGCCATGTCGAATTCGTCAAACAGCTTGTCTGCAACCGCAACCCCGCAAAAGTTGCCGGCTGATATGATCTCATCCCGGAAGATTGCGATTGCCGGCGCCGGCATTGGCGGGCTGGCGGCGGCAGCCCTGCTGGCGCGGCAGGGGCATGAGGTTTCAGTCTATGACCAGTTCGACACGCCAAAGCCCATTGGGTCTGGGCTGATCCTGCAGGAAACCGGTCTGGCGATCCTGGCGGAACTTGGCTTGCGGGAGCAGGCTGAACAACTGGGCGCGCCCCTTCATCGGCTTCACGGGCAGGCTGTCGGCTCCGGCCGGACCGTTCTGGATGTTCGGTATGATGCCATCCGGCCCGGCCTGTGCGGCGTGGCGATCCAGCGGCCGGTCCTGTTCGACCTTGTCTACCGCGCAGCCATGGAGGCTGGGGCCAGGATCGTCCCATCCACACGCATCCTGTCCGTGCAGGCAGTCAGCGGTTATTTGACCACAGGAGAGGGCAAGACACTCGGCCCGTTCGATCTTGTAGTTGATGCGCTGGGGGTGCGCTCGCCGCTTTCCTCGCGTTCGCGCAACCCGCTGGCCTATGGGGCGCTCTGGGCAACCCTGCCGTGGAAGGAGGGGCTGGGGTTCGAGAAGACTGCACTGGCGCAGCGTTACCGGCAGGCACGCCAGATGGCGGGGGTCATGCCGTCCGGGCGCGGCAGCGAAGCAGGCCCCGAAACACTCACCTATTTCTGGTCCATCCGCGCCGATGCGCATGCCGCCTGGAAACAGGCGCCGCTGTCGGACTGGAAACGAGAGGCGACTACGCTTTGGCCCGAGACCGCGCCTTTGCTGGAACAGCTGGAGCGGCATGACCAACTGACCTTTGCCCAATATGATCACCGCACGCATGGGCCGGTCGTGAACCAAAGGCTCGTCCATCTCGGCGACAGCTGGCACGCTGCCAGCCCGCAATTGGGGCAGGGGGCCAATATGGCACTGCTGGATGCCTTCGCGCTCTCCCGAGCCTTGACCGTTCATGATGATCTGGACCGCCAATTGCGCCACTATGCTTCCATGCGCTCCGGGCACGTCAGATTGTTCCAGGCAATGAGCTGGCTGTTCACCCCGGTCTACCAGTCTGACTCGACGATGCTTGCCTGGCTGCGGGACTGGCTGGCCGCACCGATCAGCAAAATTCCGCCTGCGCCTAGACTGCTGGCGGCGATGGTATCTGGCGGGATCGGCAGCCCCCTGAAGAAACTGGGGCTGAAGCCGGGGGATCAGTCTCCGCCGAGTGATTTGAGCCGGTAGAGCAGGTCCAGTGCCTCGCGCGGGGTCAGCGAGTCCGGGTCGATCTGTTGCAGCATCAGGTCGGCCGCGGACGGGCCGGTTGTCTCGACCCCTTCAGATTCGTCCATGTCCGGCGCAAGCGAGGCGGCGGCAAAGAGCGGCAGGCTTTCCGGCGCGCTCGGCTCGGCTTCCAGCTGCTTCAGGATTTGACCTGCGCGCTTTACGGCCTTCTTTGGCAGGCCGGCCAGCTTGGCGACCTGGACGCCATAAGATTTGTCGGCTGGGCCGGCCTGGACTTCATGCAGGAAGACGAGGTCATCCTTCCATTCCTTGGCGCGCAGCGAGGCGTTTGCCGCGCCGGGCAGGTCCTCCACCAGCTTGGTCAGCTCATGATAGTGTGTGGCGAACAGCGCGCGCGCCTTGTTGACCGAGTGGAGATGCTCGACGGCGGCCCAGGCAATTGCCAACCCGTCCCAAGTCGATGTACCTCGGCCGACTTCGTCCATGATGACGAAGCTGCGCTCCGTCGCCTGATTGAGGATTGCAGCGGTTTCCACCATTTCGACCATGAAGGTCGATCGGCCGCGCGCAAGATCGTCTGACGCACCAACCCGCGAAAAGATACGGTCGGCAAGGCCGAGTGTGAGCGAACGGGCCGGAACGAACAGGCCCGCCTGCGCAAGGATGACAGCCAGCGCGGCCTGTCTGAGATAAGTCGATTTACCCGCCATGTTCGGACCGGTGACCAGCAGGAGCCGCGTGCCGGACTCGTCTTCGCCGCTGAGGTTCAAATCATTTGCGGTGAAACCCTGGCCCTCCTTCTTGAGCGCCGCCTCGACGACGGGGTGGCGCAGGCCCGTTGCCTTGAACGTCGTATCATCGGTCAGGACTGGGCGGATCGCGTCTGCTTCGAAGGCCCATTCGGCCGAAGCCGCCGCGACATCCAGGTCGGCAATGGCAGCAGCGGTGCGGGACAGCGGCGTATTCAGCGCATCGATCCGCTCACAGAAATTATCGAAAATTGCCAGCTCGCGGGCCTTGGCTTCATCCTCGGCGCGGGAAATCTTTCCGGCCAGTTCTGAAAGTTCCTGCGTGGAAAAGCGAACATTGCTGGCCAGTGTCTGGCGATGGATGAAGGTTTCCGAAAGCGGTGGCTTCATCAGCGGGTCGCCATGCCGAGCCGGCACATCCACGAAATAGCCGAGCACATTGTTGAATTTGATCTTCAACGCAGAGATGCCGGTCTCGTCGGCATAGCGCGCCTGAAGCGCCGCGATGATCTGGCGGCTGTCATCGCGCAGGCCGCGGGCCTCGTCGAGGGCTTCGTCCCATCCGGGCGCCACGAAGCCGCCGTCACGGGCAAGTGTCGGGGGAGTCTCCGACAGGGCCTTGCGAAGATCCTCTGCCAGTGCGGCGAGATCTGTGTCGTTGCGCAGATCGAGTGCAGCGATTGCCTCGGCGATCTTTGGCGGCAGGCCGGAAGAGGTTTCGGCGAGGCGGCTGGCTGCCTCATGAGAGGCGGTTAGTGCCCGTCCGATGGCAACAAGGTCACGCGGGCCGCCGCGGCCGAGGCGCAGGCGCGTGCGTGCCCGTTCGAGGTCCGGGGCGGCCCGGAGGCTTGCGCGGACCGATTCCACCGTGTCGCGGTCATCTGCGAACCAGGCGACCGCATCGAAACGGGCCTCGATCTCCGCCCGGTCCACCGACGGCCTCGCCAGCCGCGACGCCAGCAGGCGGGCGCCCGGCGCCGTGACGGTGCGATCAATCGTTCCGAGCAGCGAGCCGTCCCGGTCGCCGCGCATGGACCGGTCAATTTCCAGGCTCGTCCGGGTCGCCGGATCGATGGCGAGATGGCCTTCGGCGCGGGCGCGGATTGGCGGGTCGAGCCGGATCTCGCTACCGGCCTGGGTCAGTTTCACATAGTCGAGCAACAGGCCGATGGCAGAGAGCTCGGCCCGGCCGAAATCGCCCAGCGCTTCCAGCGCGGCGATGCCGAAGGTTTCCTTGAGCAGCGCTTCGCCGGATTTGTGGGTGGCGCTGCGGGCAGGCCGGAAGGTGACCGGCGCGGTGGAGAGGGCGCTCGCATTGGCGATAGCTGGCTTGTCGAGATCGCCTTCCGAGACGAGCAGTTCAGACAGCGGATAGGCCATGAGGCTGTCGGCGAGCGCCTCAGCCGCCAGGGCGGTCACGTCAAATCGGCCAGTCGACACATCACAGACAGCAATCGCTGCTTCGGTCCCGCCGGTGCCAAGCGCGATGGCGGCGAGGGCCTGGTCCTGGCGTGCCGGCAGCAGGGCGTCTTCGGTCAGCGTGCCCGGTGTCACGATGCGCACGATATCCCGGTTCACGATCGCCTTCGAGCCGCGCTTCTTCGCTTCGGCGGGGGTTTCGGTCTGCTCGCACACCGCGACCCGGCACCCGGCCTTGATCAGGCGCGCCAGATAGCCCTCGGCGGCATGGTAGGGCACCCCAGCCATCGGGATCGGCCTGCCCTCATATTCGCCCCGCGAGGTCAGCGTGATGTCGAGCACTCTGGCGGCCTGCACGGCATCTTCGAAAAACAGCTCGTAGAAATCCCCCATCCGGAAGAACAGCAGGGCATCGGCATGCCGCGCCTTGATCGACAGGTATTGCGCCATGAACGGGCTGGGCGCAGAAGGGGTTTTCGAGGGAGCAGCAGTGTCGGCCATGGGCGGGGACGCTACCGCCAGCAGGAGAGATTCGCAAAGCCTCGCACCAGCTTGCGCGCGACAAAGTGATCTTATCGCATAGAATGACCTGTTTTACGGTTGGCATGCCTTTCGCACCGGCCTAGTTTGCCGCCTCATTTGAAACTTTTTGCAAAAAACGGAATTGCCGCGCGATGACCACTAAACGGCCGAGCTTCACAGACCAGGAAGCCCTCGATTTCCACTCGCAGCCCCACGCCGGCAAGATTTCCATGGTGCCGACCAAGCCCATGGGGACGCAGCGGGACCTGTCGCTGGCCTATAGCCCGGGCGTCGCCATCCCAGTGCTGGCGATCGCCGAAGATGAAGACAAGGCCTACGACTACACGTCCAAGGGCAACATGGTCGCCGTGATTTCCAATGGTACGGCCATTCTCGGTCTCGGCAATCTCGGCCCGATGGCGTCCAAGCCGGTGATGGAAGGCAAGGCCGTCCTGTTCAAGCGGTTTGCGGATATCGACAGTTTCGATGTCGAGGTTAGCACGACAGACGTTGAGGAATTCATCACCACGGTCCGGAACATCGGCGCCACATGGGGTGGGATCAATCTGGAGGACATCTCTTCGCCGGACTGTTTCATCATCGAGAGCCGCCTGCGCGAAGACCTGGATATTCCCGTTTTCCATGATGACCAGCATGGCACGGCGATTATCGCCGCTGCGGGCCTGATCAATGCCTGCCACATTACCGGGCGAGAATTGAAGGATTTGAAAGTTGCCGTCTCCGGAGCAGGGGCCGCAGGCCTGTCATGTGCCGGCCTGATCCGGCATCTTGGCGTGAAGCCCGAAAACATCCTGATGTGTGACTCCAGCGGTGTGGTCTATGAAGGCCGCACCGAAAAAATGGACCAGTTCAAGTCGGCCTTCGCCGTGAAGACCACGAAACGTACGCTGGCTGAAGCCATTGAGGGGGCTGACGTTCTACTCGGCCTGTCCGCGAAGGGGGTGGTCTCGAAAGAGATGGTCAGGTCGATGGCCAAGGACCCGATCATCTTCGCCATGGCGAATCCGGATCCGGAAATCACGCCGGAAGACATCAAATCTGTCCGCGATGATGCAATCATTGCGACGGGCCGGTCAGACTATCCCAACCAGGTGAATAACGTCCTCGGCTTCCCCTACATTTTCCGCGGTGCGCTCGATGTGCGCGCCCGTGGCATCAATGAGGAAATGAAGGTTGCCGCCGCGCGGGCTATCGCTGAATTGGCGCGCGAAGACGTGCCGGACGAAGTGGCGGCTGCCTATCATGGCGCACGCCCGAGCTTTGGCCGTGACTATATCATTCCGACCCCGTTCGATCCGCGCCTGATCAGCTTCATTCCGCCCTTCGTCGCCCAAGCCGCGATGGATACCGGTGTGGCCCGCAAGCCGATCGATGACATGGAAGCCTATCGGCATTCGCTGGCCCGCCGCGCTGATCCGTCGGCATCCTTCATTCAGGGCGTGCAGGCGCGCTGCAAGGAACTCCAGCGCCGGATCGTGTTCGCCGAAGGCGAAGAGCCGGCCGTTGTCCGCGCCGCCTTCAGCTTCAAGAACCAGGGCCTCGGCCATCCGATCCTGATCGGGCGTGAAGCCCAGGTCCAGCGCGCCATGGAGCAGATGGGCATCGCGCCCGGTACGCTTGAAATCCTCAATGCGCGTCTCTCGGACAACAATCCGGTCTATACGGACATGTTGTATGCCCGCCTCCAGCGCGACGGCTATCTGAAGCGCGACGCCCAGCGTCTGGTCAACCAGGACCGCAACGTGTTCGGGTGCTGCATGCTGAAGAATGGCGATGCGGACGGCATGGTCACCGGCGTCACCCGGAACTATGACGTGGCCCTGAATGACTCGCTGCTGGTGCTCGATCCAATTCCGGGCCAGGCCGTGATCGGCATGTCGATGGTAATCAACCGGGGGCGGACGGTCTTCATCGCTGACACCAGCGTGACGGAACTGCCGCAAGGCGAAGACCTTGCCAATATCGCGATAGAGGCCGCCCGGGCGGTCCGCTCGCTCGGCTTCTCTCCGCGGGTGGCTTTCCTGTCCTATTCGACCTTTGGCAATCCGATGGGCGAGCGCGGCGAGAAAGTGCGCGAAGCGGTGGCCTTGCTGGATAGTATGCAGAATATCGATTTCGAGTATGAGGGCGACATGAGCGCCGATGTGGCCCTGAACACCAGCCACAAGATCCTCTACCCGTTCTCGCGCCTCACGGGCCCGGCGAACGTACTCGTCATGCCGGCCATTCATGCCGCCTCGATCTCGACCAAGCTATTGGAATCGATGAGCCGCGCGACTGTCATCGGGCCGATGCTGCTTGGTCTCGAAAAACCGGTGCAGATCGCATCGCTTGGTGCAACGGTCGGGGATATCGTCAACCTGGCGACGATTGCCGCCTTTGATGTGGATCACGTGCACGGCGGCTAACGCCATCGTCACGAAATTACCCAGCGTCAGGACTCGCCGGTGGCGGGTGGCTCACCTATACTCATATTAAGCATATGGACCACAGGGAGGCCCGAACGGCATGAAGGAATACAAGCAGTTCTATATCGATGGTGCATGGGTAGACCCCGTGGAGCCGCGTACGATGGAAATCGAGAATCCGGCGACTGAAGAGAATTTCGCGGTCATTTCGATCGGGTCCAAGGCGGATGTCGACAAGGCCGTTGCGGCGGCCAAGGCGGCCTTCCCGGCCTTCTCGCAGACCAGCGTGGAATACCGTGCCGAGCTGCTGGAAAAGATCGCTGCGGGTATTCAGGCACGCCTGCCGGAAATGGCCGAAGCCATCTCCAATGAAATGGGCGCGCCCATGTGGCTGGCCAATGCGGCCCAAGTGCCGGCTGGCATGGGCCATTTCGCGACCACCGCGGCCATCCTGCGCGACTACCAGTTCGAAGAGCTGAAAGGTACGACGCTGCTCCGCAAGGAGGCAATCGGGGTCTGTGGCTTCATCACGCCCTGGAACTGGCCATTGAACCAGATTGCCTGCAAGGTCGCCCCGGCGATTGCTGCCGGCTGCACCATGGTTCTCAAGCCCTCCGAAATCGCGCCGCTCGACGCGATCATCCTGACAGAGATCATGCATGAGGCCGGCGTGCCGAAAGGCGTGTTCAACCTCGTCAATGGCGACGGACCTGGCGTCGGCTCCGCCCTGTCGTCGCATCCTGATGTCGACATGATGAGCTTCACAGGATCCACCCGCGCCGGTGTGCTTGTGGCCCAGGCGGCTGCTCCGACCGTCAAGCGTGTCGCCCAGGAACTCGGCGGCAAGAGCCCGAACATCATCCTGCCATCGGCTGATCTCCAGAAGGCCGTCAGTGGCGGCATCATGCAGATGATGACGAACACGGGCCAATCCTGTAACGCGCCGTCCCGCATGTTCGTGCAAAAGGACCAGCAGGACCAGGCAATTGCCATCGCCAAGGCAACGACCGAATCGGTGAAAGTGATGATGCCGGCCGAAGCTTCGCCGGGTGCCATCGGTCCGATCTCGAACGGCAATCAGTACCAGAAGGTCCAGGACCTGATCCAGAAGGGCATCGAGGAAGGCGCCACGCTGGTCGCTGGCGGTCCGGGTCGTCCGGAAGGCTTCAACAAGGGCTATTTCGCCCGCCCGACCGTGTTTGCGAATGTCACCAATGACATGACCATCGCGCGCGAGGAAATCTTCGGACCTGTCCTTGTGATGATCCCGTACGAAGATGTCGACGATGCCGTCGAGATGGCAAACGACACGGTCTACGGCCTCGCAGGCTATGTGCAGGGCCCTGAAGAGGAAGCCCGCAAGGTGGCCAACCGCATCCGGGCTGGCCAGATTCAGGTCAATGGCGCGCGTCCGGACTTCACGGCACCTTTCGGCGGCTATGGCCAGTCCGGCAATGGTCGCGAATGGGGCGAGTATGGCTTTGAGGAATTCCTCGAAGTGAAGGCGGTCATTGGATACAAGGCTGCCTGATCGGCTCAGACGTTCAAAATTATCTGGGGCGGCCTGCGGGTCGCCCCTTTTGTTTGCGCAATTGATTTCGATCATGGGGCTCTCTGAATTGTGAAGCCAATTCAACTAGTGTTCAGCTCGCTTCATTCATACATTAAAGGAAACACTGCTTTGGAGAGTGATCACCCATGCCCAGCTTCAAGCTAACAGGCGCTTTGGCGGCGCTCGCCGTACTCGGGGCCTGCGCCACGGCGACCCCATATCAGGCTGCGTTCGATGGCGAGCGTGGCTATTCGGAAATGAAGATCGAGGACAATCGGTTCCAGGTCGAATTTGCCGGTAACTCGCTGACCGACCGCAAGACGGTGGAGACCTATTTGCTCTATCGGGCGGCAGAACTGACCCGGCTCAACGGCTATGACCATTTCCGGGTCGTGCGCCGCGAGACGGATGCTGAGAGTCGGCTGGTCCCCGTCGGGGGCAGCACCTATTCTCCCTATTACAATCATTTCCATCTGGATTACGCCTATTATGGGCCACATGCCGCGTATTTTCGGGACCCGTTCTATCGGACCCGTTATTCCCCCTTTGGCTATTACGATCCGTTCTGGAATGGCCCCCCGGAATATCGTGAACGGACCAGCTATGTCGCCTCGGCAGAGATCCTGATGGGCAAAGGCGAAAAGCCAGCCGACGCAGCCTATTTCGATGCAGAGCAAGTGGTGTTCAATCTGGGCGCCAATATCATGCGGCCACAGCCCAAATAATTCGCGTCCTTGCGAATTCGCATTGCAGCCCCGCCCCTCGGCGGGGCTTTTTTATGGGTCTGCCACTGGCCATCAGGAGGGATGCGGCCCAGATAGGACCCTTGCGACTCAAATAGAGGTTCCCCCGCACAATGCCGGATTCCGAATTCCCCGCGACCCCACCGCGTATTCTTGAAGGAGCCCATGGCCGGCCTGTGCCCGGCCGGACGGAGATGGTGATCATGGTGGCGGCGCTGATGGCCCTCAACGCGCTGGCAATCGATATCATGCTGCCGGCGCTTGGGGAGATTGCGGAATCGATCGGCCTGACAGGCGCATCGCCGGAAGACTCCAATCGCCAGCAGATGATTGTCTTTGCCTACGTGCTGGGCTTTGGCGCGCCCCAACTTGTCTGGGGGCCGATATCCGACCGGTTCGGACGGCGCACGCCCCTGTTCGTCGGGTTGATCGGATACTCGCTGACGGCCCTCCTGTGCATCGCGATGAAGGATTTCCACGCATTGTTGGCCGCTCGCTTCCTGCAGGGCGTGTTCGCTTCGGGCGCCAGGCTCGTGGCGGTGTCCGTGGTGAGGGATTTGTATGCAGGGCGTCGTATGGCCGGCTTCATGTCGCTCGTCATGACCATCTTCATGGTCGTCCCGATGATAGCTCCGGCCATGGGGCAGATGATCCTGTTCGTCGCCCCCTGGGAGTGGATTTTTGGCGTGCTTGCGCTGTTCGGCACGGCGCTGCTGGCCTGGACCTGGTTGCGCCTGCCGGAAACCCTGCCGGAGGAAGCCCGTAATCCGCTCAATATCTCGTCTGCCGCCAGCAGCTACCTGGCGGTCGCCCGCAGCCGCATCACCTTTGGCTATATGTGTGCCTCTGGCGTCATATTCGGGGCGCTCTTCTCGTTCATTGGCTCGTCCGAACAGGTCTTCCGAGACGTGTTCAAACAGGAAGAAACCTTTGCCTTCTGGTTTGCGGGCGTAGCCGGCGCCCTGGCCTGCGCAAACTTCTTCAATTCCCGCATGGTGGAAAAGATCGGTATGCGCCGCATCAGCCATGCCGCCATGATCTTTTTCATCCTGATGTCCTCGGCCCTTGCGCTCGTCACGTATTACTTCGGCGAGAGCCTGCTCTGGTTCTTCCCGATGTTCGCGCTGACCTTTGCCTGTTTTGGCCTGATGGGTGCGAATTTCTCGGCGCTCGCCATGGAGCCGCTGGGCAAGATCGCCGGCACCGCGTCGGCGGCCTATGGCTTTGCCACGACCACCGTTTCAAGCCTGTTGGGAATACTTATCGGCAGCTACTACAATGGGACGACGCTGCCGCTGATCATCGGCTTTGCCTGTCTCGGCGTAGGCGCCCTCATGATCGTGCTGATCACCGAGAAGGGCAAGCTATTCAGTTCTCGCTGAGCTTGTTCTGACGGCGCTGGCGGGCAGACGGTTCGCGGATACGGGACAGGGGCCGGACCTGGCTTTCGAGATGCTCGATGATCAGGCCGGCAATATCCTTGCCGCTGGCGGATTCGATGCCTTCGAGTCCGGGGGACGAGTTGACCTCCAGAACCTTCGGGCCTTTCTCTGTCTGCAACAGGTCAACGCCCGCCACGCGCAGGCCGAGCACCTTGGCCGCTTCGCGGGCCGTATCCCGCTCCAGCCGGGACAGCTTGATTGTGGAGGCCGTGCCGCCGCGATGGAGGTTTGAGCGGAACTCACCCTTCTGAGCCTGGCGTTTCATCGCGCCGACCACCTTGTTGCCAATGACGAAGGCCCGCACGTCCGTCCCAGCCGCCTCCTCCACGAATTCCTGAACAAGGAAGTTCGCATCAAGGCCGCGGAACGCGTCGGTCAGGCTCTCGGCGGCCTTGCGAGTCTCGGCCAGGACCACGCCCTTGCCTTGTGTGGACGACAGGAGTTTCACAACGACCGGCGCGCCACCGGCGAGCGAGATCAGGTCCTTGGTGTCTTTCGGGCTGTGCGCGAAGGCCGTGACCGGCATGTCGATCTTGGCGCGCGCGAGCAATTGGTGCGCCATCAGCTTGTCCCGGGAGTGGCCGATCGCGCTGGCACTGTTCAGGCAGAAGGCGCCGGTATTGGTGAATTGTCTGAGCACGGCGAGCCCGTAACCGGTAATGCCTGCCCCGATGCGCGGGATGACGGCATCATAGCGTGGCAAGGCCTTGCCATCATAATGGACTTGCGGATGGGTCGTGCCGATCTGCATGTAGCAGCGCGCCGTATCGATCGCCTCGATCACATGACCGCGCTCCTGCGCCGCTTCGATCAGGCGCCGACTGGAATAATTCCGCGGCTCGCGGGTCAGCAGGGCAATGCGCAGGGGGCGCTTGACCGGGCGTTTCTTCGGCAATCCGGCATAGGCGGCAAAGTCGAGCTTCGGCTGCAGGAAGGAGGCGTTTGCATTGACGATCATGTCCGGCTGGATCGCGCCCCGGCCGAACAGCATGCGATAGGTCATGCTTTCGCGGTTTGTCAGGGTCAGCTGGATCGGCCAGCGCCGTCCTCCGATTTCCACATCGGTCTGGATGACATAGCGCAGTTCGGTTTCGCCATTGGAACTCGTCACATCGCGCCGGTCGACGACGGGAGCGGAACAGGTGATTTCGAGGCCCGGATCACTTGGGTCCGGTTGAATCAGGAAGCGCACCTGCGGTGCGTCGGCGGGCCCAAACGGCTCGATGACGCTGGCATGAAGCGCAGAGGTCCGCGCGCCCGTGTCGATCTTCGCCTTGATCGCAGGCAGACCGAGATCTGGCAACGAAAGCCACTCTTCCCAGCCGAGTTGGAATGATTCTGACTGCGTCATCTTGAAAGCCTTCCTGCCAGTTCGCGCCCGATAAAGGTGAACCGGCAGGTATTCAATCATTTATGCGCAGGGCACTGCCGATCAGCCCTCGACCAGCCACGCTTTCTCGACGATTCCGACCACATCCCCCATGATTTCGGTGATCTTGAAATCCTTGGGCGTGTAGACACGGGCAATGCCCATCTGGCGCAGGGCGCGGGCATCCTCCGGCGGAATGATGCCGCCGATGACGACGGGCACGTCTCCGAGGCCGACCGCGCGCAACTCGGCAATCGTCTCGCGCACAAGGTCCAGGTGACTGCCGGAGAGGATGGACAGGCCGACGACATGTGCCTGGGCTTCCTTGGCCTGCACGGCGATCTCGGACGGCGTGAAACGAATGCCTTCATAGACAACATTCATGCCGACCTCGCGGCCCCGCGCAGCAATCTGTTCGGCGCCATTGGAATGGCCGTCGAGACCCGGCTTGCCGAGCACATAGGTCAGCTGGCGGCCAAGCGCTTCGGAAACGCGCTCAACTTCCTTTCGGACAGCGACCGCGTCCTCCTCGCCCTCGGTCTTGATAACCATGGCGACGCCCGTCGGTGCACGGAATTCGCCGAACACTTCCCGCATCGCGGTGCCCCATTCACCTGTCGTAACGCCGGCCTTTGCGCAGGCAATCGAGGGCTCCATGATGTTGGTCCCGTCCTGGGCGGCTTGCTTCAGCGCGGCGAGCGCTTCGTCCACGGCGCTTGCGTCACGCTTGCTGCGCCATTCTTTCAGATCACGGACCTGAGCAGATTCTTCTGCCGGGTCGACAGTCTGGATGGATCCGTCGCCACCCGCCAGCGGGCTTTCCTCGGTCTCGGTGTAGCGGTTGACGCCGACCACAGTCAGGTCGCCGCTCTCGATCGCCTTGATACGTTCGATGTGCGCGCCGACGAGGCTTTCCTTCATATAGTCGATGGATTGGGTGGCGCCGCCGCGCGCATCCAGGTCGGCCAGCGTGTCACGGGCCAACGCCTTCAGCTCCTCGGTCTTGGATTCGATGACATGGCTACCGTCGAAGATGTCTTCGTATTCCAGGAGGTCTGTTTCATAGGCGAGGATCTGCTGCAGGCGCAGCGACCATTGCTGGTCCCAGGGGCGTGGCAGGCCCAGCGCCTCGTTCCAGGCCGGCAGTTGCAGCGCGCGGCAGCGGGCTTTCTTCGACAGGGTGACGGCCATCGCCTCGATCAGGATGCGGTAGACATTGTTTTCCGGTTGCGGCTCGGTCAGGCCCAGCGAGTTCACTTGAACGCCATAGCGGAACAGCAAGGCCTTCGGGCTGGTCACGCCATAGCGCTCGCGGCCAATTTCTTCCCAAAGTTCCACAAAGGCACGCATCTTACAAAGTTCTGTTACGAAACGAACTCCGGCGTTTACAAAGAAGGAAATGCGTCCGAAGACGGTTTCAAAGTCTGATTTCGGAACTTGCCCGCCGGCTTTGACTGTATCCAGCACCGAGATTGCCGTGGCCAGGGCATAGGCGAGTTCCTGTTCCGGTGTCGCGCCAGCTTCCTGCAAATGGTAGGAGCAGACATTCATCGGATTCCATTTCGGGACCTCGGTATAGCACCAACTCACCATGTCCGAGATCAGGCGCAGGCTGGGTTCCGGCGGGAACACATAAGTACCGCGCGAGAGATACTCCTTCACGATGTCATTCTGGGTGGTGCCGCGCAGCTTCTTGCGATCATCGCCGCGCTCATCCGCCAGCGCCACATACAGGGCCAGCATCCAGGCGGCTGGCGCGTTGATCGTCATCGAGGTGTTCATCTCTTCCAGCGGAAGCTGGTCGAACAGGAGGCGCATGTCGCCGAGATGCTTGACCGGTACACCCACCTTGCCAACTTCGCCCTTGGACAGGATGTGGTCGGCATCATAGGCGGTCTGGGTCGGCAGATCGAAGGCGATGGAGAGGCCGGTCTGGCCCTTGGCGAGGTTACCGCGATAGAGTTCGTTGGATTTGGTTGCCGTCGAATGCCCGGCATAGGTCCGGAAGATCCACGGGCGGTCCGGTGCGTGCTGGTATGTTTTATCCATGTCTGCCACGGAAT
>DHZF01000021.1:0-226 GCA_002414505.1 Hyphomonas sp. UBA5111
CCGAAATTGCCGACCGGGTCGGCCTGTCATCGTCGCCCTGCTGGCGACGGATCAAGCGGATGGAAGAAGCCGGCTTCATTACCGGCCGCGTCACCCTGCTGGACAACAAGTCGCTCGGACTGAATTTTGAAGTCATGGCCAGTGTCAAACTGGCCCTTCCCAGCCGCGAAAACCTCGATGCGTTCGAGCAGATGGTGCAGGCCTGGCCGGAAGTCATCGAATGCAT
>DHZF01000021.1:441-1852 GCA_002414505.1 Hyphomonas sp. UBA5111
TATGACAATTTCCTGCGGGACAAGCTGCTCGGCTCCGCGCTGGTGTCGGATGTGCAGTCGCGGATCGTGATCCGGGTCGCCAAGCGCACGACAGCGCTCCCGCTGGATCTTGTGGAAGATCTCAAGAAGCCCGCATCTGCTTGACCAGTCAGGCTAGCGCCGCGAGGATGGGGGCCATGTTTCGGGCCGTGATCCTGTGCGTGATGCTGGCGGCGATGGTCCTGCCGTCGGGGGCTGGACCTCTTGAGGCAGACCGACTCCAGCAGAGATTGGAAACGGTCCGTGAAAAGACCGGCCTGGTCGCGCTTGGCGCGGTGGTGGCTGATGCAGATGGCAACATTCTCGGCCTGGCCGTCGCCGGGGAGCGGGTAAAGGGCAGCGGCGATGCCGTTCAGCCGGGCGATGCCTGGCATATCGGTTCCAATACGAAGATGCTGACGGCGTTGCTGTATGGCCGTCTCGTCGAACAGGGGAAAGCCAGTTGGGGCGCCACGCTGCCGGAATTGCTGCCTGATCTTACCGACGAGATGGACCCAGCCTGGAATGATGTGACGATCGAGCACCTTCTGTCCCACCGCAGTGGGCTGGCCGCCAATCCGGGCATGATGTGGTTCCTGACAAGCCGAGTATCGAGCGATCCTGTCGAGACGCAGCGCACAAAATTGGCAAAGGGATTCCTGGCAAGGCCGCCCGATGGCGAAATCGGCACATTCACCTATTCGAATCTCGGTTACACGATCGCCGGGGCAGCGATTGACCGGATCGCCGCGCAGCAGGAATATGAGAATTATGAAGCCTTGTTCCTTTCAACCCTGGTTCCGGAAGGCGAGAGCTGGGGCTTCGGGCCGCCGCAGGATGGCCTTGAAGGGCACACCAAGAACCTGTTCGGCCGGTTGAAGGGGCAAGGGAAGGGGCTCAATGCGGACAATCCAGCCGCGCTCGCGCCCGCCGGCACGCTGCATGTGCCCTTGGCCGCGCACGCCCGTTTCCTCAGTCAGTTCCTGCGCCCGGACGCGATATACGGGAAGCTGATGACGCCTTATCCGGACAGCGCTTCAGACTATGCGCTGGGCTGGGGGATCGGCCATCACGATACGCTTGGGAAATCTTATCGTCATGCCGGGTCCAACACGATCTGGCTGTCCCACGTCACCCTTCTCCCGGAGCGGGGACTTGTGATTATCGTGAACACAAACCAGTATAGCGAACAGGCCGGAGCAGCCATGCATGAGCTGGCTGTCGAGCTGGCAGAGGATTTGCGGGCGGCGGACTAGGCCTGCGGCGTGTCCACATGCGTCACATGGCCGTCAGATTCGTTCAGTGTACGGGGGTCCCCGCCGGGCCAGACCTGCAGGCGTGTCTGCATGCGAGGAGAGGTCCTGTCCCCGCCAAACAGGGATTCCGGTTCAAA
>DHZF01000021.1:1919-2515 GCA_002414505.1 Hyphomonas sp. UBA5111
AACAGGGATTCCGGTTCAAAGCAGAGCCAGGCGAGGGGCGCAGTATCCGTCGCTGCTGCGCCAGCTTGCGCAATCAGCCGCATGATGCGTTCAATATCATCCTTTGGCGGATAGATCAGGAAAACCGAATGATAGATCACGGTCAGGCCTTCGGATGGGCGGTTGGCCAGGTGCTTGGCCAGCCAGTCGACCGCATTGGCCTGTTCGACGCGCACGCCCATCTGGCGTGCAAGCTCTGCAGCGGCATCCAGACGGGCAAGCCGGCCGGCCTGGTCTGGCCAGGTGTAGGATTTGAGTCGCAGGAAGGCGGCCTCGTCTGACACGTCAATCGGATTGAGATCACACGCCGCGCGCGAAGCAATCACCGGCGCGGCATCAAGGTGAAGGGGTTCCGGCCCGTTCCAGATGGTCGAGATGGTGACCTCGCTTGGCCCCGGGCGTTGCCAGGTGCCGCCATCATAGGTGAACCGGTCCCAATTCTGATTCAGGCCTGCGCTGGCGCCCAGCTCCAGCAGGTGCATGGGCATACGATAGGTTGCGGCGAGTTCGAGAAAGCCGGGCAGGAGTGCAATTGACCGGCGGGTCTCATTGGTCTG
>DHZF01000021.1:2620-2832 GCA_002414505.1 Hyphomonas sp. UBA5111
CGGCGGGTCTCATTGGTCTGCGGAGGGCTCTTGATGAAGCTGCGGACGTCAGGGATGTGAGCCGCAAGCCAGGGCTGTGCCTCGGCCCAGACATCCTCCATCTTCCACTCCGCCACATGGGCGGGATAGGTCGCGGCAAGGGCAGGGGCTGCGCCGGTCAGGACGGCATGGTGCAGGACGCCGGCCAGTCTGAGGCCAAGGGCATCCTTGCG
>DHZF01000049.1 GCA_002414505.1 Hyphomonas sp. UBA5111
AAGGTCCGCGCCGAATACGACATCCCAGCGAATGCCTGGTATTTCGAGGACAACCGGAATGGGGCCATGCCCTTCGCCGTCCTGTCGGAGATTGCGCTGCAGCCGTGTGGCTGGCTCGCCAGCCATTGCGGCTTTGCCTTGTCCGGCAATCTGAAATTCCGGAATCTCGAAGGCGATGGTGTCCTGCATCGCGAGCTTCGCCCGGGCGATGGGACGATGGTCGTTGAAAGCGAGCTGACGGCCTTCTCCCGTGTCGGGCCGATGACCATTGTGACCTTCAGCGTTGTGGTCACGCTAGCCTCTGGCGAACCGGTGCTGGACCTGACAACCCAGTTCGGCTTTTTCCCAGCTGCCGCGCTCGTGCGTCAGGCCGGCCTGTCAGCCAAGCCACATTTCTCCGCTGCGTTCGACCTGCCGGGCGAAAAAGTGAAGACGCGCCAGATTGAAAAGCGCCTTCCACGCGGCAAGATGCGCATGCTGGACACAGTCGACTATTTCAACCCGACCGGCGGAGAGGCCGGGCTCGGCCTGATCCGGGGCCGCCAAGCAGTCGATCCGAATGCGTGGTACTTCAAGGCGCACTTCTATCAGGACCCGGTCCAGCCGGGGTCGCTCGGCCTTGATGCGCTCGCGCAATTGCTGGCGCGCGCCATTCTGCTCAAGGGGCTGGATGAGGGCATGAGCGACCCGCACTTTGAAACCATTGCGACCGGCGCGCCGTTCAAATGGAGCTATCGCGGACAGGTGACGCCGGACAAGAAAGAAGTCGTTACCGTGATGGAGATTGTTTCCATGGAGGAACGCGACAAGGGCTGGTTGGTCACTGCGCGGGGCAGCCTGTGGCGGGATGGGTTGCGGGTTTACGAAGTCGGACCATACAGCCTCGCCCTTGTTGATCGCGGCTAACCGGTCTCGAGCGCAAGGCCGACCATGATTTCCCCATGAAGGGACCAAGAGATCGTGAAGGCGTGGCCTGCAGCCTGAACCTCTGCGTGGACCGTTTCGCCCAAAATGAAATCCTCTGGCAGGCCGATGCGAGGCGCGCCCATCCGGAAGCCCTGTCCGGCGGCTTTCATGATGGCCTCCTTGGCCGTCCAGATACGGTAGAAGGGAAGGAGGGCGACGCCGTCTTCAAGCTGGGTCAGCAAACGTGATTCCGATGGGGCGCAGACCATCGATACCATCTGGTGCCAATCGATGGCACGGACTCGCTCTATGTCTATCCCGATGGCGGCCTCATGGGAGAGCGCAAAGGCGGACCAGCCTTCCGTGCGGGATATGGAGAGGCACATGTCCGGATCAAAGGAAAGAAAAGGAGCGCCCAAGGCATCATGTTCGATGATGATCTCCGCCGATTGGCGTTCGAGATGGTCGGAAAGCCCGGCGCGGACTGCTCGGAAAGACCGCTCAAGATTCGTGCGTTTGGCGGGATGGACCAGCTTTTCGAGGCGCGCCTGCTCTGCACCCGTCAGGGGCGAAGGCGGCTGCGGCGCAAACGAATGGTCCAGCACCCAGGCCGACAGGTCAGGCCACAATTGCGCCCCGGATTGGGGTAAAGGGAAGGGGAGCTGGGTCATGTGAGATGGGCTGCAATAGATATGCCGGTTAGGCGTGAAGCGGAGAGAGGGTTTACCCCTCTGCAGCCAAGAATATGCATAAGCCGCGCATTTCCGCTAGAAGGCGGTCTGAACCAGCTCAGTATGAGGATCCCGCGCCGAATATGTCTTCCAGCCTGTCATATACATTTTCCATTGCCCCCATGATGGACTGGACCGACCGGCATTGCCGCATGTTCCATCGGAGCCTGTCGAAACATGCGCTGCTCTGGTCGGAAATGGTGACCGCTGATGCCGTCATTCATGGCGACCGTGAGCGCCTGATTGGTTATTCCGACGCCGAGCATCCCATCGTGTTGCAACTCGGCGGCAACGAGCCGGCAAAGCTCGCCGAAGCGGCCGCCATTGCCGAGCAGTTCGGCTATGACGAGGTGAATATCAATTGCGGCTGTCCGTCCGACCGGGTCCAGTCCGGCGCCTTCGGGGCCTGCCTGATGGCGCGGCCGGAGGAGGTCGCAGCGTGCGTCAGCGCCATGCGGGCGCGGGTGTCGATCCCTGTCACGGTAAAGTGCCGAATCGCCATTGATGATCTGCCAGCGGAAGAAACCTTGTTCGGCTTTGTCGAAAAAGTCAGCGCGGCAGGATGCGAGGTCTTCACCGTCCATGCCCGCAAGGCCTGGCTGAAAGGGCTGAGCCCGAAGGAAAACCGGGATATCCCGCCGCTTGATTATGCCCTCGTCGAGCGTCTCAAGGCGGCGCGGCCTGACCTGACCATCATCCTGAATGGCGGGATCACTACAATCGACCAATGCCGCGAGCATCTGGATGTCTTCGACGGTGTCATGCTCGGCCGGGCCGCCTATCAATCGCCCGCCTTGCTGGGAGAGGTGGACGCGGCCCTGTTCGGCAAGGGCGAACCGGTTTCGCCGCAAGCCGCCATTGAGGTTTACCGTCCCTACATGGCTGCGCGTCTGGCCGAAGGGGTGGGCCTGCACGCCATGACCCGCCACATGCTGGGCCTGTTCAATGGCCAGCCGGGTGCGCGGCGATGGCGCCGGACGCTGTCGGAAAAGGCCGTGCGCAAGGGCGCCGGTCTCGAAGTGCTCGATGAAGCTTTGAGCGCTGTCCTGCTCGACGCTTGAGGTAAAGAGGTTTTAACTTTTCGGAATTTCGTTCTTTATTTGTTCGTGGCAATCTGTTAACCATTTGCTCCATGCCGACTGGGGTTGGAGATGGTTTGCAGGGTTACGACATTTGCCTTTGAAGGCGTAGACGCCCAGCCGGTGGACGTGCAGGTCCAGATGGCGGGCGGCCAACCGGCCTTTCATATTGTGGGCCTTCCGGACAAGGCGGTCGGCGAAAGCCGGGAGCGGGTGAGGGCCGCCTTTGCCTCGCTCGGCCTCGCCTTGCCCCCCAAACGCGTCATCGTGAACCTCGCGCCCGCTGATCTGCCTAAGGAGGGCAGCCATTACGATCTCGCCATCGCGCTCGCCATCCTCGCCATGATGGGGGTGGTTCCCGCCGACCAGCTGGAATCCTACGCCGCCATCGGGGAATTGTCGCTCGACGGCGCGCTGGGCGAAACGCTCGGCGTCCTGCCAGCTGCGATGGCAGCAGAAGCGATGGATCTGCAACTCATCTGCCCACAGATTTGCGGTGCCGAAGCAGCCTGGGCCGGGGGCAGCGTAATCGGCGCCACGGGTCTGATTGCCCTGATCAATCATTTCACAGGGCGCAGCGTGATCAGCCCTCCCCGGCCGGGCGAATTGGCAACGCCGCCGGCAGGCCCGGACCTGCGTGATGTGAAAGGGCAGGAAGGGGCCAAGCGCGCGCTGGAAATCGCGGCCGCCGGGGGTCATAATCTCCTCTTCTGCGGGCCGCCGGGATCGGGCAAGTCCATGCTGGCCCAGCGACTGGCGGGCATCCTGCCACCGCTGTCTGCCCGTGAATTGCTGGAAGTGTCGCAAATCCAGTCGATTGCGGGCTTGCTGGAACGCGGGCGCCTGTCGCGGCGACGGCCGTTTCGCGCGCCGCATCATTCGGCCTCGATGGCCGCCCTCGTCGGCGGAGGCATCAAGGCGAAGCCGGGGGAGGTGTCCCTCGCGCATCACGGTGTCCTGTTCCTGGATGAATTGCCGGAGTTTCCGGCGACGGTACTCGACAGTTTGCGACAGCCTCTCGAAGCCGGGGAAGCTGTCGTGGCACGCGCCAACCGGCATGTCCGGTATCCCGCGCGTTTCCAGCTGATCGCCGCGATGAATCCCTGCCGCTGTGGGGGTGGTCCGGGCGCAGCTGCCTGCCGGCGCGGGCCCCGCTGTGCCCAGCAATACCAGGCGCGGCTTTCCGGGCCCTTCCTTGACCGGATCGACCTCTATTATGACACGCCTCCGGTGACGGCTGTCGACCTTGCTCTGCCGCCGCCATCGGAGGGGTCTGCCGAAGTGCGGGACCGGGTGGCTCGCGCGCGGGATATCCAGACCGAACGGCTCTCTCATCTGGCCAGTGACACCTGCCGATCCGTCAATGCCGACACGCCTCTGCCGGAACTGGAAAAATCTGCGGCGCCCGATGAGGCGGGTGCGGCGCTGCTGGCCGACGCGGCCGCACGGCTGCAATTGACGGCGCGAGGCTACAGCCGCGTCCTCAAAGTCGCGCGGACGATTGCCGATCTTGAGGGCTGCGATGGTGTGCGGCGACTCCATATCGCCGAAGCGCTCTCCTATCGGCATCGCCCGCCCGGTATGGCCAAACCGGCTATTTCGCAGCCGCAGGGGGCGGCCTCTGGGGGCCTGGTCGGTTAAATGAATGATAAAGGCTTTGCGATAGGGCTGGCATCCTATGACGGATGCACCCAAGCCCCCCGCCAAGCCGGAAGACACCTTCCTCGCGACGGCCAGCCACGAAATCCGGACGCCGCTCAACGGCATTCTCGGGACCGTTTCCCTGTTGCTGGAGACCGAGCTTGCTCCAGCCCAGCGCGAATATGCCGAAGCTATCCGGATGAGCGGTGCCCGCCTTCTGGATCTGCTCAACAATGTGCTGGATTATGCCCGGCTGGATGCCTCGGCGGTGGAACTGGAGGTCGAGAATTTCTGCCCGGTCCGGCTTGGCCGTGAAGTGATCGAACTGCTCAGTCCGCGCGCGCATGCAGCCGGGCTCGATCTGGCTGTCCGGGCCCAACCCCTGCCGATGCCGACCTATTCCGGCGATGCAGGCCGTATTCGTCAGATCCTGTTCAATCTGGTGGGGAACGCGCTCAAATTCACCCGGCAGGGCTCGGTCCTGCTGGACATCATTGACCGGCAGGAGGGGCTGGAATTCCGGGTCATCGATACGGGGCCGGGTATTGCCGAATCCGACCGGGCCCAGCTGTTTCGCGCCTTTACCCAATCGGCCACGCAAGATGCGTACAAGGATGGCGGCGTCGGGCTCGGCCTCGCCATCGTCAAGCGCCTGACGGAACTCCTCGGTGGGTGGGTGGATATTGACGGCGCCCCGGGCGTGGGCACTGCCTTTACTGTCTTCCTGCCCTTGCCGCGTGCCGACATGCCCTCGACTCATGATCTGCCCAATCTGGATATGACTGTGGGGCTGGTTGGGCTTCCGGGTGCCACCGCGCTCGCGGCCGCCTCGGCCCTGTGCGGATCAAAGGCCACGCCTTACATGATCGATCCGGTTTCGGGCCGGGTCCCCGCCCATGTCGATGTCCTGTTGATCGGGGCAGATCTGCGCGAGAAGCTGGTCAGGGAATTTGCGCGCCAGCGTCCCACCCTGGTCGTGCTGCGTCCTGAAGACCGGGGCGCAATTGAGCGTTTCCGGAGCCTCGGATGTGCCGGATGGCTGGTGCGTCCCCTCCGGGCGTCCTCGATTGCGGAACGCGTCTTTGTCATCCAGTCCGGCGAACAGGCGATTGATGAGCCCGTGCAACAGACCGGGGCAGGGCATGTGCTGATTGCCGATGATAATCCGGTAAACGCATTGATCGCACGCCGCGCCTTGGAATCGGCTGGTTTTAGCGTCACTGTGGCTTCCACCGGAAGCGAGGCCGTGGAGACTGCAACGCAAATGAACTTTGCCCTCATCCTTATGGATCTGCGCATGCCCGTGATGGATGGCTTTGAAGCCATGCGGCGCATTCGGGAAACCGGGTCCACCGTGCCCATGATCGCCATCTCGGCAGAAATGAATTCCAGTATCGAACGTCAGGCCCGCGCGGCCGGCGCGAGCAGCGTCGCGGCCAAGCCTCTCGATGCTGAAGCCCTTCGCAGCCTGGCGTTGCACTGGACGAGTGAGCCGACCCGGCACGAAGGCGCTGCATGAGCGATACGTCGGCGCCAACGCCTCCCGCGGTGCGTGAGCCTTCACGCGCCGTCCGCGCGCTGAAGGCGCTGAAGGACCGCCGCATGGCGGCGATGCTGATCCTGTCCTTCGCGGCCAGCATTCCCTATGGCGCTGTCGTTGGCGTCCTCTCTGCTTGGCTGACACAGGAAGGCATCGATACGGACACGATCGGCGTGCTCGCCCTCGTATCTCTCGGCTATTCCTTCAAATATCTCTGGGCCCCGATGTTTGGTCGCGCCCGGAACGTGCCCTTCCTGCGTATTGGCGGGCGCCGGTCATGGCTGGTCGTCTGTCAGTCGGTGATCGCCTTGCTCCTGATTGTGCTGGCTTTCAGCAATCCGCCCCAGAATATCGGCCTGGTGGCACTGATCTGTTTCGTCATCACAATCATTGGTCCGACACATGATCTGATCCTTGATGCCTGGCGGATCGAAGTGGCCCGGTCTGAAGAAGACAAGGACCTCATGTCCGCCCTCTATCAGTTCGGCTACAAATCCGGCGGATTCATCTCCGGCTTCCTGGCCCTGCTGGTCGCCGCGCGTGTCGGATGGACCGTGTCCTATGTGATGATGTCGGTGTTCATCGCCTTGACGGTGCTCGGCAGTTTGCTGGCGCCGGAACCGGAATCTTCTTCCCGCCCCGATACGAGCCGGATGAGTTTCCTGCCCTCCCTTCGCCGCAGGGTGACCTTGCCGGCCGTGGCCGTCGTTGCGGCCAGCTGGCTGGTTGGCTTCACCCTGATCGGGACGTTTGTCGTGCGTAAACTGGCGCTGGGCGCGGATATTTCCTCGCGCGTGTTCGTCTCTGAACAGGGACCGATCATTGTCCTGCTCACAGTCGTGCTGCCTGCAGTGGTCGCCGCCTTGCTCGTCTTCACGCAAAAGGCGGTTGCCACCGAGGCGCCGCTCCTGATCGCCGGGCAAGGCCGGGGCGACAAGCTGTTGGCAACGCTATTCCGGGCGATCTTCGATCCGTTGATGGAGCTGATTTCCCGGCTCGGCTGGTGGACGATCCTCGTCCTCGCGCTGGCGCTGACCTACCGGTTCACGGATGCAGTCTGGGGCTCGTTTGCCTATCCCTTCTACCTGCGCGCCGACCTCGATGCGCTCGGGCACACGCTGGACGATGTGGCCATTGCCTCGAAATTCTTCGGCGTCGTTGCCACCATTCTCGGCTCGCTGATCGGTGCGACGCTGATTGCGGTGCTGGGTCGGATGCCAGTCTTCTTTGTCGGCGGGATCGTCGCAGCGGCGACCAATCTGCTCTATGCGGACCTCGCTGCCGGCTCCGCGACCGTGGACGCCTTCCTCGCTTTCACCCATCTCGACGCGCCCCTGATTACGTTTGCCGACTGGGCGGCAAAACTTCAGCCGGAGGAGGTAGCGCTCGCCTCCGACCAGGGCCAGCGCATGGCGCGCCTGATGGTGACGATCTTCGCGGAAAACATTGCGGGCGGCTTCGCGCTCGTGGCGATGACAGCTTATCTCACCTCCGTGGTCAATCCGCGCTTTGCGGCCGTGCAATATGCGCTGCTTGCCTCGCTCACCATGCTGATCGGCACGCTGGGGCGTCCCTGGCTCGGCGAGATGATCGAGCAGAACGGGTTCTACGATGTCTTCATCATCACCTTCTGGCTCGGGGGTGTCGCCGTGGCGCTCAGTGCCATAGAGTGGGCGCGTCAGGCCTATCTCAAGCGATAGGTGAGGGGCCCGGCTTGTCGGCCCCAAAGTCCGGAGGAATATTCATGCGTTTAGTCCTGATTGCGCTCGTCCTGCCTTTCGCTCTTGCGGCTTGCGCGACCTCCCCATCCGCTCCAGCCGGCGTAACGGCCGGGATGGAAACGAACGAGGCCGCAGCGATTACGGCGATGCTGGAGGCTCAGGATGAAGCATGGAATCGCGGGGACATTCCGGCCTTCATGGACGGCTACTGGAAATCCCCGGACCTTCGTTTCGCGTCCGGCGGAAACATCGCGCGCGGCTGGGACGCGACGCTGCAACGGTATGAAACACGCTACGACACGCCCGCTAAGATGGGCACACTTGTGACGTCCGATTATGAGATCGATATCCTGTCGTCCGACGCCGCCATTGCGCATGGCCGCTGGATGCTGGAGATCGAAGGCGACAACCCGTCCGGGCTCTATACGCTGGTCCTCCGCAAGATCGAGGGCGACTGGGTGATTGTTTCCGATACGACCACGTCTGCCGACTAGCGGGCCGCACGGGTCCCGGCCAGAGCCACGACATGTCTTGGCAGCTGGTGCGGTTGCGGGCAAAACGCCGTATGGCCTCACGACCGAAGGGGACCCGGCTCAGACCATGAAACGCGCAACACTCGACATCAACACCCACAATTCTTCGCTTGAGGGCATGATCGAACGGCCATGGTTCCGGCACCTGGTGATCACGCTGATCATCGTGAATGCGGTGATCCTCGGCGTGCTGACCTATCGGGAAACCCTGCCGCCAAGCCTCGTCCTGTCCCTGGACGCCATCGATCAGGCAATCACATACGTCTTTGCAATCGAAATCCTTCTGAAACTGTTCGTGTACCGGCTGCAATTCTTCCGGGGTGGTTGGAACTGGTTCGATTTCATTGTGATCGGCGTGTCCCTTATTCCGGGCAGTCAGGCGTTCGGCGTGCTTCGCGCGCTCCGCGTCCTGCGGGTTCTCCGGCTCCTGCATATCGTGCCGATGATGCGCCGGATCACCGAGGCGCTGATGAAGGCGTTGCCAGGCATGGGCGCGATCTTCGCGGTGCTGGCGTTGATCACCTATGTCGCCGCCGTCATGGCGACGAACATGTATGGCAATACCGAGAATGAGGAGGTCGCCGAACTGTTCGGCGATTTGCCACGCTCGGCCTATTCCCTGTTCCAGGTCATGACGATGGATGGCTGGCGGTTCGAAGTCGTCCAGAAAGTCATTGATGACGGCAATCCCTATGCCTGGATGTTCTTCCTGATTTTCATCTTCATCGCCAGCTTTGCCATCCTGAACCTCTTCATCGCATTGATCGTGGATTCCCTCGCCGCCGAACAACAGGCGATCATCGAAGAGGGGCTCGACGAACTCGAAGAGGAACTGGAAGACGAGTTGATGACGGCCGAGAAGGGCCGGGCAGCGGTCCTGACAGCCATCCAGGACATGCGGTCGGAGATTGCGGCCTTGCGCGCGGCGGTCGAAGCGAGGCCCAAATAGAATGGCCTGCCCTGTACGCGGGCAGGCCTTGTGTATCAATGCGCTATGGGGGTGCTCTTAGCCTTTGGGCAAAAGGACCTGATCGATCACATGGATGACGCCGTTCGAGGCCATGATGTCGGCTTTCACAACCGTTGCTCCATTCACTGTCACACCGTCGGTGCCATCAATTACGACTTCGCCATTCAGGGTGCTTGCGCTGAGTGTTTTTCCGGCAAGCTTATCGGAGGTCACCTTGCTGCCTTCAATGACATGAAGTTTGAGAATGTCAGCGAGTTTATGCTTGTTTTCCGGCATCAGCAGCGACTCTACTGTGCCATCTGGGAGGGCATCAAATGCCGCATCGGTTGGCGCGAACACCGTGAGCGGGCCTTCGCCTTTCAAGGCGTCGACCAGGTCAGCGGCGGTCGCGGCGGCCAACAGCGTATCGAATTGGCCAGCTTCGGCGGCGGTCTCGACGATATCCATCTTGGACCACTCGCCTTTGACGAGTTCAGCCTCGACATAACTAGCGGTGCGATCCTTGGAATACTGACAGGTCTCTGCGAGTGCCGGGGCGGACAGGAAGGCGAAAGTAGCAGTAAGGGTGAGAAGACGCTTCATGGGTAGGGTGTCCCAATTCAGAAATTTGTCGATGGAACCATATCCGCCGACGTCCCTCTGTACGGGCCACGGGCCAAGAGGATCAGAATCTAAAAAAGAATTCACAATTGCAATTGTGAGCAGGACTTCACGCATCTGTCAGCATGCCGCGCTCCCAAAATCCGCAAAATAGGGTATAGAATTTCCGCGAATGTCTTTGTGGACCCGAGTTCTTGAGGGCGGCCGACGCTTGTTCGACCCTGATACCTCTGACGGCATGCTTGCCGACGGAGAGGATTTTGCGTGCGCGCCGGATCCAAATGACGTTGGCTTTACGGCAGCCGTTGTGGGATTGGGCGCGAAGCTCGCCGTGGCCGATGGCACCGTGTCAGATCAGGAGATCATGGTGTTTTCCCGCGTTTTCCGGGCCGCGCCGGAAGATGCCGACAGTGTTCGTCGCGTGTTCAATATCGCCCGCCAGACCGTGCGCGGCTATGAAGGCTATGCTCGCAAGATCGGTCGGAAATACCGTGACCGCCCTTGCTTGCTGGAAGGCGTACTGGACGGCCTGTTCCAGATTGCAGGCGCCGATGGCGTCGTGACTATGGATGAGATGGACTATCTGCGCACAGTCTCAGAGGCGTTCGGTTTTGACGAGCGGACATTCCGCCGGATAAAGGCCAGTCATCTGGGGCCGGATAGTGACGATCCCTATCACATTCTGGGTGTGGCACATGATGCGGAGTTTTCAGACATTCGCGCGGCCTATCGCCAATTGATGGCGGACAATCATCCCGACCGGGTGGTGCAGATGGGCGCCCCCCGCGAATTCGAGGATGCGGCCCATGCCAAGGCGGCGTCGATCACGGCGGCCTATGCGCAGATCCGCACCGAACGGGGCCTGCTGATCCGGGCCGATTGAGGCAATTGCGTGATTTCACATGGTATCCGCATTGCATTCCATTGACGGGGCGCAAAGCTGACGCCATGTTTGCTGTGTAATCGAGAGAGTCATGACCCAAGCAGCTTCCAGTTCCGGCCGTTTCAACATCGCAGACGCGCTTTCGAGCGCCCTCAGCCTTGTGGCGCAGCTGTGCATCGGGCTGCTTCTTGTCCTGTTCGCCAGCCTTCTTGCCGTGATGACGGCCATTGCAGGCGTGTTGCTGGCCTCGGCGGCCCTGTTCATGCGCTATGCAGGTCGCAAGGGCCCGCGCACTGCCGCACGCGAGCCTGGCGATGAGCCGCTCACCCTGGATGCGCGCCGTACGCCACGTGGCTGGACCGTCGAATAGGCCCACTTGACCGGACGGGAAACGGCTGCGGACCCTGTCCATAAATGTGTCCGTAACCTGTCCATAAAGTATCCATAAATCGCGGGAAAAGTCCGGAGGGAGTCCGTTGTTTTCGGACTCTCGAGCCGTTTTGCGGACCTGGAAATTCGCAGAGCAAGGTTTCATTTGACATGAAGGCGCCACATTTGTAGTGGGTGGGTGACCAACTTAGCGAGATTGCCATGTCCCAACCCAATCCCTCCGAACTCGCCGTGCTGAAACATTTCTGGTCTGCCGGCCCGCAAAGCGCGCGGGAAGTGCATGAGGCCATCGGCCCGGCGCAAGGCTGGAAGTCCTCCACCACGCGCACCGTCATTGCGCGCATGGAAGAGAAGGGGTGGGTCACGCGGGCCGATGTGCATGGCATGGCGGTCTTTACCGCCGCGCTTGACCGGACCGCAACGCTTGGCGGCCTTGTCCGGCATCTTGCCCGACAGGTGCTGGACATGGACGGGCCCTTGCCTGCCGCGCTGTTTGCCGAGAGCCCGCACCTGTCGGACGCTGAACTCGACGAGCTTGATGCCATCATCAATGCCGCCGCCAGCGATACGGAGGACAAGGCATGAGCCTGCTCGGACTGGTTTGCCTCGCCCTCGTCTGGAGCGCCGCGCTCTGGCTGCTCGCCACCGGGCTCTGCGCGCTCAAGCCCTCGCCCAAGATGGCGCAGGCAATCTGGCGCGGCGCCGCGGCGCTCATGTTCGCCCCATTCCTCGCGTCTGCCTTCATGCCGGGCTTCAGTCAGGTCGCCGGACAGGCACTGCCGGATATGCCCATGATGGAAGTGCTCAGGGTTCAGACGGAGGCTGACTTTGTCGAAGCGGCCCAACCTTCCTTCCGTATACCTCCAATCGAGACGATGATCCTGTGGGGGCTGGTGGCGGGGTGGAGCGTGCGTGTGCTCTGCTGGGGTATGGGGCAGGCGCGGCTACAGCGGCTGAAGCAGACATCCCGCCCGGTTGTGCGTCCGGTCCGCCATTGGGCCGATGCCATCGGGTTGCGGCGCGTTCCGGACGTGCGTGTCATCCCGCACGGCGCGCCCTTTCTGGCGGGCATCCTGCGTCCGGTAATATTCATTCCGGCGGCGCTGATCTCGAAACAGCACACACCCCAGATCATCGTGCACGAACTGGTTCACCTGAAGCGGGGAGACCTGCTGACCCGGCCCTTCGACCGTATGGTCGCGGACCTCTTCTGGTTCTCGCTTTTCGCCTGGGCTATCCGCGAACGGCTCGACTATTGGCGCGAAGCCATTGTCGATGAAGAGACGGCGGACCTGACAGGGGATCGGATCGCCTATGCCCGGGCCCTGACCCAGGTCGCGCGACATGCCCGGCCTGCGCTCATCCTGCCGGTTGCAGCATTCACCCTAAAGAAGGAAGGAACCCTGAAAATGCGCCTGACCCAATTGCTGAGTGAAACCCCGCACCGGCCGAAGCGCCTTGGCCTTGCCGTGGTCGCTGCGCTCGCGCTCGCCACGCCGCTCGCCCTTGCGCAGGGATCCCTGATCCGTGGCGCAGCCATTCTGCCTGTCGATGCAATTACCTACAGCCATCCCGTGCTCGACAAGGCCAAACTGACCAGCGCGTTTGGCCTGCGCAAGCATCCCGTCTCGGGTGAGGCGAAAGAGCATAAAGGCGTGGATCTCGCCGAGGAAGAAGGCAAGCCGGTCTATGCGCCAGCGGAGGCCACCGTGACCCGCGCGGAAATGACCCGCGGCTATGGCAATCTCGTTGAAATTTCTGCGGGTAATACGGTGCTGCGCTTCGGCCAGTTGAAAGACATCAAGGTGTCTGCGGGGCAATCCGTATCTGCCGGAACGGTTATTGGCGCGCTCGGCCAGTCCGGTCAGGCGACGGGACCGCACTTGCACCTGGAGGTCTGGCGCGACGGCGCGGCTATTGATCCGATGGAGGAGCCGGGGCTTGTCCTGGCCGACTCGCTGTTCATCACTTCAAGCTCCGGTGCCAAAGTCCCGGAAGCGCCAGTTGCGCCTAAGCCTCCATCGGCGCCGACCGCGCCGCAGCCCTAAATCGTTCTGGAACCTTCCGGACCGGTGGCGCGTCTAGTTGCGATAGGCAGCAGGACGCGCCACAGGGCAGGAGGCTTTAGTCATGGCATCACCCAAGCCGGTTGGGAAAGCCACACCGATGGTCGGCGGTGTGCTGACATTCATCCTGTTTGGCATTCACCGCCTGTTTGTGGGTCAGATATATTCCCGCTCTGAAGCCATGAGTCTCGTCAAGGCCTTGTCCGACTCCTCCCTCTATTTCGGCGCAGCCATTGCCAGCGCGTCTGCCACCATCCTGGCCCTGATGCTCACCATGTTGGGGATGATGCATAATAGCAGTGCCGATATCGGCATCTGGCTGTTCAAGCGCGTGCGCATGATTGCCTGGTTTGCCACGATCAGCCTGTGCAGCGCCGTCGCCTTGCTGACTTTCTCGTCCATCCCGATCGGGGAATTCGAAGACATCCCGACGAATTGGTATGTGCTGTCCTACTACGCCATTGCCACGCTGATGGCTGTGCTGGCTGGCTTGCTGGTGACGAGCATCCTGCTGATTCTTGGCGCGGTGCGGTATCTGGTGAACCGGCTGGCGCCTGAAGTCGAGTAGTCGGTCTATCGGTCGAAGAGCTTCGAGACGCTTTCCTCGTTCGCAATCCGGCGGATGGCTTCGCCGAGCAGGGGAGAGATAGGCAGAATGCGGATGGATTTCGAGTTGATCGCGTCTTCCGGCGGCTGGATCGAGTCGGTCATCACCAGTTCGTCGAGCACGGATTTCTCGATGCGCTGCACGGCATTGTTCGACAGCACGCCATGCGTCACATAGGCGGAGACAGATTTCGCGCCATGCTCTTTCAGAGCGGCAGCGGCGTTTGCCAGCGTGCCGCCGGAATCACACATATCATCCAGCATGATGCAGCGTTTGCCGGACACGTCGCCAATGATGTTCATGACTTCGGACTTGCCGGCTTCGGGGCGGCGTTTGTCGACGATGGCAAGATCGGCCTTAAGCCGCTTGGCCAGCGAGCGGGCCCGCACCACGCCGCCGACATCCGGCGACACGACGATGAGGTCCTTGGTGCCGTAGCGTTCCTTGATGTCGTCCACCATGACCGGGCTGCCGAAGAGGTTGTCGGTCGGGATGTCGAAGAAGCCCTGGATCTGGCCGGCATGAAGATCGACGGTCAGGACGCGGTCGGCGCCCGCGCTACAGATCAGGTTTGCGACCAGCTTGGCGGAAATCGGCGTGCGCCCATCCGTCTTCCGGTCCTGGCGGGCATAGCCGAAATAGGGGATCACCGCCGTGATGCGCCGGGCCGAGGCGCGCTTCAGCGCGTCCATACAGATCAGCAATTGCATCAGATTGTCATTGGCGGGGTAGGAGGTGGACTGGATCACGAAGACGTCTTCGCCGCGGACATTCTCGTCGATGCGGACAAATATTTCCTGATCCGAAAACGTCTTCACCTCTGATCGCGTCAGGCGCGTGTCCAGATAATCGGCGATGGCTTCCGCCAATGGCCGGTTCGCATTGCAGGAAAGCAGTTTCATGTTGGAGCGCCCGTGCTGCCCGATTGGTGTCGCTTTTGTAACATAGGGCAGCGAGTCGCAACCTGACTCTTCGGACTTTTTCAGAAAATTACAGCGCAAGCATGATGACTGAGGCATTTCGGCCATAGTCGGGCTCGCCCCGATGATTGCGCCGCCGGTTGGAAAAATAGGCATCCTCCAGCGCGCAGGTGTCCAGTCCCGTGTCGTGAATGCTGTGCACGCCCAGCCGGTCCAGCCGCTGCCGGCAATAGCCGGGCAGGTCGAAATGGAGGCGGTCGCCGTCGCCCGGAATGAACAAGGCCGCGCTTTCGGGAGACTCGGACAGGAACGTATCGCGGAATTCCGGACCGACCTCATAGCTCGCCTGCTGGATGGTCGGGCCAATGGCGACGCGAATCCGGTCTGTCCGGGCGCCCAGCTCCAGCATGGCTGCCACTGTCGTATCCATCACGCCGCCAATCGCGCCTTTCCAGCCGGCATGGGCTGCGCCGATCACGCCCGCCTCGGCGTCGGCGAACAAGAGGGGCGTGCAGTCCGCCGTCAGGATGCAGAGGGCAAGGCCTGGTGTCGTCGTGACCATTGCGTCCGCTTCCGGGCGAACGGTCCAGGGCTCGGTGACGTGCATCACATCGGCCGAATGGATCTGGTAGCAGGAGAGCAGGGCGCGCGCCGACAGGGCCGCGCGGATGCGCTCGCGGTTCGTGGCGACGGCGTCGGGGGAATCTCCCGAGCCTTCGCCGGCATTCAGGCTGGCATAGAGCCCGCCCGACACGCCCCCGCGCCGCCCGAAGAATCCATGCCGGATGCCATTCAGGCCGGAAAGAGTGTCACTTGTTTCATAGGGCGGCATGTCGGTCATGCCATAGGCGTGGGTCGCTGCGACGCGCCTGTCAAGCGCGCCGCAGGGCCAGGTCACATATGATACGCCGTCTCTCCATGTGTCGCCGAGTCGAGGCCATTCTCCTCGTCTTCGGGCGAGACCCGCAGCGGAATGACCAGTTTGATCGCGAACAGGATGGCGGCCGTCACGATGGCCGAGTAAAGGGCGACCACGACCACACCCAGCAGCTGAGCGCCAAATTGCGCCCCAACGGACATCTCAAGTCCCGGAGCGAGCGGGCCTGTGGCGGCCAGGAACGGGATCAGCAGACTGCCGAGCATGCCGCCCACGCCGTGGACCGCGAACACGTCGAGACTGTCATCGACCTTCAGGCGCTGGCGGATCAGGCCGACAGCGGCGTAGCAGACGCCCGAGGCCAGGATGCCGATGATGATCGCGCCAACCGGGCCGACCGAGCCTGCAGCCGGGGTAATGGTTGCGAGGCCCGCCACCATGCCTGTGGCGATGCCGACCAGGGTGGGTTTGCGAAAGCTGACCCATTCGATCAGCATCCAGACCAGCGACGCCGTGGCGGCCGAGATGTGGGTGACCAGCATGGCCTGCGCCGCGGTTTCATTGGCGCCGAGGGCGGACCCGGCATTGAAGCCGAACCAGCCGACCCAGAGCATGGCCGCGCCAAGCAGGACGAATCCGGGGCTGTGCGGGGGGCGCATGTCTTTCGGAAAATGACTGCGACGCCCCAGCATCAGGGCGAAGACCAACGCAGAAATCCCGGCGGTCGTGTGCACGACGATGCCGCCGGCGAAGTCGATCACGCCCTTGTCGGCCAGCCAGCCGCCGCCCCAGACCCAATGGGCCACGGGCGCATAACAGAGGAGCAGCCAGAGAGCGGAAAAGATCAGCACGGCGGCAAAGTTCACACGCTCGACGAACGCGCCCACGATCAGCGCCGGAGTGATGATCGCGAAAGTCATCTGGAACATGAAGAACAGGGGTTCCGGAATGGTCTGACCGTCCAGCGGCGCGCCTGTGACGCCTGCCATCATGCTTTTTGCAAAGCCGCCCAGATAGCCGCTTTCGCCCGGCCCGAACGCGATGGAATAGCCGCACATGAGCCAGACCAGGCTGATCAGGCAGGCAATGGCAAAGCAGTGCATGAACACCGACAACAAATTCTTTGCCTGCACGAGACCGCCATAGAACAGGGCCAGTCCCGGAAGGGTCATGAACAGGACCAGCGCCGTCGAGGCGAGGATCCAGGCCGTGTCCCCTGTGTCGGCATGGGCGGGCAGGGCAATGGCCCCGATTGCGGCCACAAGCAGGCCTGCGCGTGTAGCGCCTTGTATTGATGTCAGCATTTCACTCCCCGTTTTTCTTTGTGTTTGGCGAACCCCGCCGGGTTCGTCAATCAGCCGGCAGCGCTCTCGCAGGGACAGGGAGGGTGCAGATATCCACCCGTTTCGGCGGCGTCACGACAAAGGCGTCATAGATGCCGTAGTCGCGTTTGGAGGTTTTCAGATCTTCCCATTCTGCGCCGGGCGTTGCCATGATTTCCCAGCGCGGACGCAGGTCTTCGGGCATGTCGGCCGCGAGCCCGATGGACAGAATCTCATTGGCGGAGAGGGCCTGTGCACGCGCCGCAAAGGCCTGTTCGGATGTGTCCGGATCGGTGAAGGCGGCAATCTCATCCTCCCCCGCCGGCTCTACGCGTTCCAGCCGGTTGATATGGGCCATGCCCGAAATGACCCGGCCGAAGATCGTATAGTTGCGGTCGAGATAACGGCGCTGGCCAATCGGAATGAAGAATTCGGTCGAGCCGGAATCCGGCGGCGCATTCCGCGCCATGCCAAGCGCACCGGGACAATGCAGCAACCATTCCTGCTCACCCTCACGGCCAACAGCAAAGCCGTCCCGGTGCCCGACCTGGCTTGCGAACAGGTCCTTGTTTCCAAGCGGGGCAAAGCCCTCGGCGCCAAGGGCGCGTTCGGTCTCCAAAGGCAAGTCGGCCCAGCCTTCCAGCCTGTGCTCGAATTCCAGCCCGGCCTGGGCGACATGGCCATCGATCACGCGGTAGAAATATTCGCCATTGTAGAGATTGGCCCGTATCGCCTCGCGAAACTGCGCCACATGTTCAGGCGCAGCCTCCGGCGCGAGTTCGATGACGACGTCCCCCGTCATGGTTTTCAGGATAACAAGATTTTCGGCTCCCACCTCGCGCCACGGCGCGTCCGGGGCGGGGGCGTCGACCGCCGCGAACTCCGGAGCCGGGTCGGGACGGGGCTGTGTCTGGCAAGCTCCCAACAGGGACGCGCCAAATACAACTGTCATGAGAGATATCCGCACCATCTTTGTGTCCTTCCCAAGAAATCATCCGCCTGCTAAGCGCCGCTTATGTATCAGATAAGTGCAAAGGGCGCGCGGACGCCAATCGAATTGGCGTGGGATGCGCTGGCCTGGGCCGATCCGTCGCCTGCGGGCGCGGTCGATGCCAAGGAAGACAGCCGGACGAGCTGGCGGCTCGATGCTTTTGCCGAAACGCTGGAAGACGCCGAAGCGTGCGTCGCGATCATCGAAGAAGCCGCGCCGGACCTCGTGGCGCGGATCGAACAGGTGATCGAACGGGACTGGGTGACGCTGTCACTGGAAGGCCTGCCGCCGGTCAAGGCCGGGCCGTTCATCGTGGCCGGCAGCCATGCCCTGGCGCGCCAGTCACCGGGGAAGATTTCCGTACTGATCGAAGCGGGCCCTGCCTTCGGCACGGGCCATCATGGCACGACGCTGGGCTGCCTTCTGGCGCTGGACGAGGTGCGCCGCCGCCGGTCCATCGGCAAGGTGCTCGACCTCGGGACCGGCTCCGGCGTGCTGGCGATTGCCGCCCTGAAAGCGGGCGCGTCGTCCGCGATTGGCACGGATATCGATCTCGACAGCGTGCTGGTGGCGAACGAGAACGCCCGGAAGAACCATGTCAGTGGCTTTACCGCCCTGCATGTCACGGGCGCCAACACGCCGCGCATTCGTCAGGGCGGGCCGTATGACACCGTCTTTGCGAATATCCTGATGCGACCCCTGATCGGGCTCGCACCGGATATTGCATCTCTCACGGCACCGGGCGGCACAATCATCCTGTCAGGATTGTTGCACCATCAGGCGCCGCCAGTCCGGAATGCGTTTGCCTCCCGGGGGCTCGATTTCCAGACACGTATCCGCGAAGACGGCTGGTCAACGCTGGTGTTCCGGAAACCGGGCTAAGCCCTGCAGGATCAGTAAGCGGCGCGGCGAGCCCAACGGGCGGAGCGACGGGCCAGGATCTGCGGGCGCTGGCTTTCGGCGCTCTGCAGGGCGTTGACGAAGGCAGGCTCAGCCATCTCATTGACCATCAGCGACCGGGTCTGGCCGGAAAGGATTGCCATCTCTGGCGTGGCGATTGTGTTTTGACGTCTCATAGTGCGTCCCTCTTTTTGTATTGTGCGGCGCACAATTTTTTGTGTGGGCGCTATGTAACGGATAACTCTAAACAAAAAAGCATAGAAAAGCGAAAATTAGCATGAATAAATGCATAGCTACAATGCGGCTTTCTATGGTCAAAACACCGCTTTCGCTCTAAGTAAGGGGTATGAGACAGACATTTGATATCAAGGGCGGTCCGCAGGACGGACGCGCCCATTTGCCCCTCGTTCGCGAACAGCTTGTCGCGCAGGGCATCGACGGCCTTTATGTTCCGCATGATGACGAATATCAGAACGAATACCTGCCGGACGCCAATGAGCGCCTGGCCTGGGTGAGCGGGTTTACCGGCTCGTTCGGCTCGGCGTTCGTCTTCACCGACCGCGCGGTGATCTTTGCTGATGGCCGCTACACGCTGCAGGTCGCCGACCAGACCGATCCGGACCTCTGGGAAGTGCAGGCTGTACCTGAGCCCGGCCCGTTCGGCTGGCTCAAATCACAGGACATGACCGGCAAGCGCATCGGCTATGACCCGAAACTGATGAGCCCGAACGATGTCGCGGCCATGGGCACGGCGGCCAAGGCGGCCGGCGCTGAACTGGTCGCCGTCACGAACAACCCCATCGACCTCGCCTGGGCCGACCGGCCAGACCAGCCCGCTGCGCTGGTCGTGCCGCATGAGGTAAAATTTGCAGGCGTCGCGCATGACGAAAAGCGTGTGCAGATCGGCCAGGACCTGAAAGCTGAAAAGCTCGACGCAGCTGTGATCACGTCGCCGGCGTCCATCGCCTGGGCGTTCAACATTCGCGGCGGCGATGTCAGCTGCACGCCGCTGCCGCTTGGCCGCGCGATCCTGTTTGCCGACGGCTCTGCTGACCTTTTCCTTGATGAAGTCAAAGTGTCCGACGCGCTGCGCCAGCATCTTGGCAACAGCGTCACGCTGCGCCCGCTGGCCGACCTCGAAAAAGGCCTCGCCGACCTGAAGGGCAAGACCGTCAGCGTGGATCCGGATGTGGCCTCGGCCTGGTTCTTCGACCAGCTCGAACAGGCGGGCGCGACGCCCGTGCGCCAGCGCGACCCGGTTGCGCTGCCCAAGGCCTGCAAGAATGAGGCGGAACTCGCCGGCTCTGCCGCCGCACATATTCGCGACGGCGTGGCCCTGACCCGCTTCCTGCACTGGCTTGATACGGACGCGCAGAGCGGCGAGATCACCGAGATCGACGCCGCCATCAAGCTGGAGGAATTCCGCGAAGACCTCGGCGGGCTGAACGATCTGTCCTTCCCGACCATTTCCGGCGCCGGGCCGAATGGGGCGCTTCCGCATTACCGCGTCTCGACGGCCTCGAACCGCAAGCTGGAGCGCGGCAGCCTCTATCTCGTCGACAGTGGCGGCCAGTATCTTGATGGCACGACAGATGTGACGCGGACGGTGCCGATCGGTGATCCGAGTGCGGACATGCGCCGTCACTACACGCTGGTGCTGAAGGGACATATTTCTCTGGCCATGGTCCGCTTCCCGAAAGGAACAACCGGCACGCATCTCGACGTGCTGGCGCGGCATGCGCTCTGGCAGGCCGGGCTCGACTACCAGCACGGCACGGGCCACGGTGTGGGCGTCTATCTGGGCGTCCATGAAGGGCCGCAGCGCATTGCCAAGGCGTGGAACTCGGTGCCGCTGGAGACCGGCATGATCGTCTCGAACGAGCCGGGCTATTACCGCGCCGGCCAGTACGGCATCCGGATCGAGAACCTGCAATATGTCACGCCGCCGGCGGCCATCGAGGGCGGCGAACTCGACATGTACGGCTTTGAATGCCTGACCTTTGCGCCCCTGGCGCGGGATTTGATTGATCTGGCCCATCTGACCAAGGACGAGCGGGACTGGGTCGATGCCTATCACGTGCAAGTCTACGAATTGCTGGCCGACCGTCTGGACGGGCCGGTGAAGGACTGGTTGCGCGCGGCCTGCATGCCGCTTTAGGCGGTCTGTGAAAATCGGGCTTGTTCCGGTTTTGTTCTAATGATAAATCATGGCCAGTAGACTCTTTGGAGACTGGCCATGATCCTTTCATTGTCGATACGTGATTTCGTCCTGATTGACCGCCTGGACATCGAACCGGGCGCCGGGTTTACGGCGCTGACCGGGGAGACCGGGGCGGGCAAGTCCATCATCCTTGATGCCCTGTCGCTTGCGATGGGGCATGGGTCCGACCGCGCGATGATCCGGGCGGGGCAGGACCAGTCGAGCGTGGCGGTCGAGTTTTCGCCGCCGGTCCGCCATCCGGTCTGGGCTGCGCTGGCCGAGGCCGGCATTGATGCGTCGCCCGACGAGACATTGACCATGAAGCGGGTCATCCGCCGCAGCGGGCCCGCGCGCGCCTTCCTGAATGACCAACCGGTCAGCGCCGCGCTCCTGTCGGAGATTGGCGACCTTCTGGTCGAGATTCACGGCCAGCACGCGGCCTCTACCCTGATGAAGCCCTCGTCTCACCGGCGCTTGCTCGACCAGTTTGCGGGCAATGAAAAACTGTTGGAAATGTGCGCGATCACCCATGCCGCCATGGCGGAGGCCAGCGCGCGGCGTCAGGAATTGGAAGACGCGCACGCCGAAGCCATCGAGCATCGCGACTGGCTGGCCGAAGCCGTCTCGGAGCTCTCCAGTCTCAACCCACAGGAAGGCGAAGCCGCAATCCTGACAGAGCGCCGGACCCTGTTGATGCAGTCCGAACGCGTGACCGAAGCCGTACGCGAAGCCGAAAATGTACTGGAGAAATCCGGCGTGGAAGATGCCCTGTCCAAGGCGGCGCGGGCCACTGAGCGCATCTGCCGCCTGCCGGGATTTGAATCCTCTCAG
>DHZF01000133.1:0-3715 GCA_002414505.1 Hyphomonas sp. UBA5111
GCCCCTCCAATGTGCAGCATGCCGGTGGGAGAGGGGGCAAATCGCGTGGTGACGCTCATAGGACAGGCAGGCTCCGATTGATGGTCGCGGGTGAGGCTCTTGCGCCGCAGAAACACAACTCCCCAGCCAATGGCAAGGGGCGGGCCTCGCATGATGCAGTGCAGCCCCGCCAAATCTGGTCGATTGCGGCCGTGGATGCCCAGCCCCTGCTGTTGGCCTTTGCCATGGCGGGTGGGGCCGCAGCCTATTTCGTGGCGCCTTCTGAGCCCCCCTTCTGGTTGGCCCTGCTGGCGCCGCTTGCCGGCGCCGGAGGGATCGCGCTGGGGCGCCGGATGCGCCTGCCCTCCGCCTTGCAGATCGCGGCATGGCTCGCCTTCGGGGTGGCCCTTGGCATGTGCGCGGCGTCCGTGCGGGCGCGGCTGGTCGCGGCGCCGGTGATCGCCGACGAAACCGGCCCCGTCATGGTCGAAGGCTGGCTGTCGGAAGTCGAGACCGGTTCCAAGGGGCCGCGATTGCGGATCGAGATCCATGCGATTGCCGGGCTCACGCCAGATGCCACGCCGAAACTTGTGCGGCTGACGCATCGCTCGCGGCTGGAGGTGTCGTCCGGCCGGTTCGTGCGCTGCTGGGCCGTGTTGAGGCCGCCGCCTTCGCCAAGCATGGCGGGCGAATATGATTTCCGCCGGCAGGCCTGGTTCGAGCAGCTGGGCGGCGTCGGCTATGTGCAGGGTCGCTGCCGCGGCGGAGCGCTTGGCGCGCCGGAGGGGGTGGTTGCCGATGTCAGGATGAAAGTGGCCGCCTTCCGGCGAAGACTGGCGGCGCATGTGAATGTCGCGGCGGGCGAGCGTGCGGGCGGCTTTGCGGCGGCCCTGGTCTCAGGTGACCGCAGCTATATGCGCGTTGAGGACCAGGTGGCGCTGCGCAATTCGGGCCTCGCGCATTTGCTGGCGATCTCCGGACTCCACATGGCGATTGTTGGCGGGCTGGTCTTCTACCTGATGCGGCGCCTGCTCGCCTGTCTCGAGCCGCTTGCCCTGCGGGTGCCGGTGCAGAAGCCGGCGGCGGTAATCGCGCTGGGGGCAAGCCTTGCCTATCTCGTGATTTCCGGGGCGGGCGTCTCGACCCAGCGGGCTTTCATCATGCTGGCCGTGGTCTTTGGCGCGGTCCTGTTTGATCGGGCGGCGCTCAGCCTGCGCTCCTTCGCGATTGCTATGATCCTCGTGATCCTGCTGCAGCCGGAAAGCGTCATGACGCCCGGCTTCCAGATGTCGTTCGCAGCCTCCGGCGCGCTGATCGCGACCTATGAGGCCTGGACCGCGCGCCGGTCCGCCTCGGACCGGGTGATGGGCGGGGTGAGCTATAGCTGGGCCTCGCTGGCGGTGACGTCGCTTGTCGCGGGCACGGCGACGGCGCCCTATGCGCTCTATCATTTTGACCGGCTGGCCGGGCTCGGCCTGCTGGCCAATCTCGCCGCTATGCCGGTCATCACCTTTGTCACTGCACCGGCGGCCGCGGCTGCACTGATCCTGACACCCTTCGGATATGGGGATCTCGGCCTGCGCGTCTTCGGCTATTCGCTGGAGGCCATTCTCTGGATCGCGGAGACCTGCACCGAACAGGCGCCGAGCGCGCTGTCACCGGGCAAGCAGATGCCGGGCGGCTCACTGGTCCTTTTCAGTACGGCGCTGGGGCTGGCGGTGATTGCACGGGGGCTGTGGCGGTGGGCGATGGCTCTGGCACTCAGCGGGCCTGCCATTTGGCTCTGGATTGCCGCGCCCGCCATGGCGCTGCACTGGTCGGCCTCGGGAGACGTGTTCGTGCGGCTGGCAGGCGGAGAGGTGCAAAAGTTCAGCTATGTCGAGGGGGACGGCTTGTCGCCGATGCGGTTCAGCACGCTGGACCCGTCGGGGCGGTGTTCTGACTGGCCCTGTATTCTGGAAAGCGAAATCGGGCGGATTGCGCTGCGCCATCCTGATCTGGAGCCTGGGGCCTGCAGTCTGGCGTCCGATGTGGCCTATGAACTGATCCCGCTTGGGGCACCCCGCCCGGACAGGCGGTCCGCCAGCTGCGCCCAGCCGATCTACTGGTCAGACGTGCTCCGGCAAGGCGGGGTCACGCTTCACACGGATGGCGCGACATCGAAAAAGGCCGCGCCCTGTGAGGCGCGGCCCTGGAAACCTTGCGAAGTGGAACCGATCAGTCGTAACGGCGGATGAGCGCGACGAGGCGGCCCTGTACTTGAACGCGGTCGGGTCCGAAGATGCGGGTCTCGAAGGCCGGGTTGGCCGCTTCGAGCGCGACCGAGGCGCCCTTGCGGCGCAGGCGTTTCAGCGTAGCCTCTTCGCCATCGATCAGCGCGACGACAATGTCGCCCGTATTGGCCGTGTCGGTGCGGCGGCAGACGACGATGTCGCCTTCGAGGATGCCCGCATCGATCATGGAATCGCCCTGGACTTCGAGGGCGAAATGCTCGTCGCCCTCGGCCAGGCCGTCAGGCGCGTTGACGTGACCATTGTCCTGCTGGATTGCGGAGATCGGCAGGCCGGCTGCGATACGGCCGATCAGGGGCACCGTGTGCGAGGTCGGCGTGGAAGCAGGCTTGCCGCTCGAAACGAGGGCCGGCTTGAACTCCTTGCGGCCGCGCGGCGCGCCGGGCGTGACCGATTCCGGCAGTTTCAGCACTTCAAGGGCGCGGGCCCGATGCGCAAGGCGCCGGATGAACCCGCGCTCTTCAAGCGCTGTGATAAGACGGTGGATGCCGGATTTGGACGCCAGATTCAGCGCATCCTTCATTTCGTCAAAGGATGGCGAAACGCCGGTTTCCTGAATGCGCTCATTGATGAAGAGCAGCAATTCCTTTTGTTTACTAGTCAGCACGGGTGACTCCCTTCAGGCGAATCTCTGTTCACTTATGTTCTACATGTGTTCATGCTTCGGGTCAATTCGTGCCGGCTACCCTCATTTGTGTAACGCTTTTGTGGCGGTTTATGCCCATTTTCATAAGACTTTCGCCGATCAGGAACCGCCTCGCGCCGGTTTTGCGCAATCTTTCAATGTTTTCCGGGGATGAGACACCACTTTCGGAAATCAGGACCTTGTCGTCCGGCACCAGCGGTGCGAGTCGTTCCGTGGTGGCCAGATCAGTCACCATCCGCTTCAGATCGCGATTGTTGATGCCGATCAGTGGCGAGGGCAGGCGCAGCGCGCGCGCCAGCTCTTCCTCATTGTGGGTCTCGAGCAGGACGTCCATGCCGAGGTCCAGGGCCGTCTGCGTGAGCTCGCTGGCTTGAGCGTCGCTGAGGCAGGCCATGATGACCAGCACGCAGTCGGCGCCATGCACCCGGGATTCGATCACCTGATAGGGATCGATCATGAAATCCTTGCGCAGCATGGGCAGGCCCACGGCGGAGCGGATCTGGGCGAAATCCTCCAGGCTGCCGCCAAAGCTTGGTCCATCCGTCAGGACAGAGAGGCAGGCCGCGCCGCCGGATTCATATTCGCGGGCGATCTGGACCGGGTCTGCGCCGGGCAGGATGTCCCCGGCGGACGGGCTCTTGCGCTTCAGCTCGCAGATCAGCGCGTTCTCATCGAGGCCGGCAATCATGGACATGGATTGCGCGAAGCCGCGCGGCGGGCTGGCCTCGGGCAGGCGTGCCTCCAGCGCGGCCAGCGGGGTCTCGCGCTTGGCGGCGGCGACTTCATCGACCTTGTAGGC
>DHZF01000133.1:3779-10708 GCA_002414505.1 Hyphomonas sp. UBA5111
GCGACTTCATCGACCTTGTAGGCAATGATGCGATCAAGAGCGGTGCTCATTCCGGTTCCTGTCCGTTCGAGAGGGCAGCGAGCGCACGCAGGGTCTGGGCAGCCTTGCCGCTGTCGATGGCCTCGGCGGCCATGGCGGCGCCCTGTTTGAGCGTGTCGGCCTTGCCATAGACATGCAGGCCCGCCGCCGCATTCAGCAGCACGACATCGCGGAACGGGCCTTCCTGGCCGTCCAGCAAATCCGTGATGGCCAGCGCATTGTCGTCCACGCCGGCGCCTTCCAGCGTAGAGAGCGGGCTCGTCTCCAGACCGGCATCGGCGGGGGTCAGTTCGAATTCATGCAAATCGTCGCCCGCCACTTCGCAGACCTTGGTCGTGCCCGCGATGGAAATTTCGTCGATGCCGTCCAGGCCATGCACGACCCAGGCACGCTTGGTGCCGAGGCGCGACAGGGTCTCGGCCATCGGGCGCACCCATTCCGGCGCGAACACGCCCAGCACCTGGTATTCGGCCCCGGCCGGATTGCTGAGCGGGCCGAGCAGATTGAAGATCGTGCGGATGCCGAGCTTGGCGCGGACTGGCGCGACATGGCGCATGGCGCTGTGATGGCTGCGCGCGAACATGAAGGCGACGCCGCACCCGTTCAGGCATTCAAGGAAGGTTTCCTCGTCCATGTCGAGATTGACGCCGAGCGCTTCGAGCACGTCGGCCGAGCCGGTCTTGGGCGGCACCGAGCGATTGCCATGCTTGGCGACCCGTCCGCCCGCCGCCGCGATCACGATGGCGCTGGCGGTAGAGGTGTTCAGGCTCTTCCAGGGCAGGCCGCCTGTGCCGCACGTATCGAGGACCGGGCCCTCGACATGCACCTTGCGGGCGTGCTGGCGCATGATGCGGGCTCCGGCCGCGAGTTCGTCGGCGGTTTCGCCGCGCACGGTCAGGCCCATCAGGAACGCGCCGATCTCTTCGGGGGCCGCTTCGCCGGACAGGAGCTTGTCGAACGCGCCCTCAAGCGTGGCGGCATCAAGCGGCTGGCGGCGCGCAATCGCCTGCAGGGCTGTGGTGAGACTGTCTGACTGCATGCTGGATCATCCGCATCTGGTTCGCGCCTGCATAGGGGGTCGGAGGCCTTGAGATCAAGTCTGACGACGCCGCAAGGCGTCATCCGCCATGAAAGCTTCCGAAAGGATACACGCAGACGTGATCGCGTTTGCCGGGGGTTTGCGCTAGGTTCACCGGGCACGGGACATTCCAAGAGAAAACAGACTTACCGAGGAGGAAACCATGAAATCCAATCTATTGCTCGCAGGCGTCGCCGGGCTTGCCTTGCTGGCTGCCTGCCAGACGGCCCCCGCCGACGACATGTCGGACAGTCTCACCGCTGAAGAGACGATCGAGGTGGAAGAGGTGATGGACGCCGAGGAATCGATGGAAGTCGACCTGTCGTCGGACGCCGAGATGGCGGAAATGGCGGAGACCGCCGACGAAGCCATGGATGTGTCGGCCTCGGTTGCGCTGGCCGCCGCGCTGGCGTCCCAGCCTGAGGATGTTCAGGCGCGCTATGAGGCGCGCAATCCGGGCGCGACGCTGGAATTCTTCGGCATCGAGCCCGGCATGACCGTGGTCGAGGCGCTGCCGGGCGGAGGCTGGTACTCGAAAATCCTGCTGTCGTATCTCGGCCCTGACGGCAAGCTGATCGGGGCGCACTATCCGGACGAGATGTGGATCCGTATCCTTCCCGGAGCTGACGAGGAACGCGTCGCGGGCATTCTGGAACAGCTTGAGGGATGGACCAAGACCGCTGAGGGCTGGGCCGGAGAGCGCGGCGCGAAAGTCTATGACTACAAGCTGACAACCCTGCCGGAAGACAAGGCTGAAAAGGCCGACGCAGCGCTGTTCATTCGCGCGCTGCACAACCTCAACCGCACCGAAGCCGAGCTAGGCACGTTCACGGCCACGATTGCCGAGACCTATCGTATCCTGAAGCCGGGCGGCGTGGTCGGCGTTGTCCAGCACCGTGCCTCTGAAGATACGCCGGACGATTGGGCCGACGGCAATGCAGGATACCTCAAGACGAGTTTCGTGGTCGACGCGTTCGAGGCGGCCGGGTTTGAATTCGAGGAGTCGAGCGAGATCAATGCCAACCCGGTCGACGATGCCGGTCCGGGCGACATTGTCTGGCGCCTGCCGCCCAGCTTTGCCACAACCGAGGAAGGTACGCCCGAGCGCGCGGCCCTGGCGGAGATCGGCGAGTCCGACCGGATGACGCTGCGCTTCCGCAAGCCGGAATAGGCGCGGCGATCCTCCGTATCGGGAGAGGGCCCTTCGGGGCCCTTTTTCTTTGGCAGGTGCAAGGCCGGCAGGAACCGGAGGCGGCCACAGGCGTTGAAGTGGAAAGCAAACAGGAGCCTCCCCTCAATGACCCAACTCGCCGACAAGGATCTAACCGAAACCTTCTGGGACCGTATCGAAGACACGCGGACCGGAATGCTCGTGATCGATGGCCGCGCCGTGCCGATGTCCCACTATGTTGACGAGAACAAGCGCGATCTGTGGTTCATCACGGCGAAGGGCACCTATATGGCCGAGCATGCCAAGGGCGCGAACGCGCATTTTGTTCTGTGTAACGACAACAAAGGCCTGTATGCCAGCCTGTCCGGACGCCTGACGGCGGAGATGAACAAGGAAAAACTGGACGAATACTGGAGCTTCATCGCGGCAAGCTGGTATGAGGATGGCAAGCAGGACCCGGACGTCCTGCTCCTCAAGCTGTCGCTCGACACAGGCGAAGTCTGGACATCCAAAGGTGGCCCGAAATTCTTCTATGAAATCGCCAAGGCCAATCTCACCGATGAGAAACCGGACATTGGCGAGCATTTCGAAATCAGCTTCTAGAGCTTGTCGAGCCAATTCTTGAGCAGGGCGTGGCCGTGCTCGGTCAGGATGCTTTCCGGGTGGAATTGCACGCCGTAGATCGGCCGCGTCCTGTGGTGCAGGGCCATGACTTCGCCATCCTCGGTGAAGGCATCGGCAACCAATACATCCGGCAGGTCTTCCGGCTTCACGGCGAGGGAGTGATAGCGCACGACCTGATAGGTTTCGGGCAGGCCGGCGAACAGGTCCCCGCCGGTCTGACGGATTTCTGACAATTTGCCATGACGGATTTCCCTGGCGGTGATGACCTCGCCGCCAAAGGCTTGCCCAATGGACTGATGGCCGAGGCAGACGCCCAGGATCGGCAGGTCTTCGGGTGCCTTCTGGATCAGCCCCACGCAGATGCCAGCCTCGTTCGGAGAGCAGGGGCCGGGAGACAGGAGAATGCCGTCCGCGCCGCTGGCGAGGGCTTCCTCGACCGTCATCTCGTCATTGCGAACGACGCGCGTCTCGGCGCCAAGCTCTTCCAGATAATGGACGAGATTCCAGGTGAAGCTGTCATAATTGTCGATGACGAGGATTTGCTTCTTCGGCGTGCTCATTGGTCAGGCTCATAGGAGGCGGCCAGTTCGGCAGCGCGGCGGAGCGCGCCTGCCTTGTGGACGGTTTCATCAAATTCGTATTGCGGCACGGAATCCAGCACGACCCCGCCGCCGGCCTGGATGTGCAGCTGGCCATCCTTCAGCACGGCTGTGCGCAGCGCGATGCAGGTGTCGAGATCGCCATTCCAGCCGAAATAGCCGACCGCGCCGCCATAGATGCCGCGGCGGTGGCTCTCCATCTCATTGATGATCTGCATGGCACGGATCTTCGGCGCGCCGGAGACGGTGCCCGCCGGGAAGCCTGCGAACAGCGCGTCGACACTGTCGAGACCCTCGCGGAGGTCGCCTTCGACATGGCTGACAATATGCATCACATGGGAATAGCGCTCGACGATGAATTGCTCCGTGACCGTCACGCTGCCATAGGCGGCGACGCGTCCGACATCATTGCGGCCAAGGTCCAGCAGCATGAGGTGTTCGGCGATTTCCTTGGGATCATTCAGCAGGCTCTGGGCGCGGCGGGCATCCTCTTCCTCGTCGCCGCTGCGCGGGCGTGTGCCCGCGATCGGGCGGATGGCGACGCGGCCATCGCGGACGCGGACGAGGATCTCGGGGCTGGAGCCGACCAGGCTGACCGCGCCGAGATTCATGTGGAACATGAAGGCGGACGGGTTCAGGCGGCGCAGAGCCCGGTAATAGCTGATCGACTGGCGCGGGAAGGGCGCGGAGAAACGCTGGCTCGGCACGACCTGGAAGATGTCGCCGGCGCGGATATAGTCCTTGCACGCTTCGACGATCTCGAAATAGCGCGCCTTGGAGGTGTTGGACTGCAGGTCCACCGGCGCGGGCGGCTGGTCCTTGGGCGGCATCTGGGGCAGGCGCTCCAGTCGCGCCTCGACATCATCCAGCAGGGCGTTGATCTCGGTTTCGTTGCCAGCCTCGACGCGGCCGATCAACAGGATTTCCTGATAGATGTGATCGAACACGATGACCACGCGCGGTATGACCAGAAGGGCTTCCGGCACGTTCAGCATGTCGGGCTTGGTGATCTCGACCGGCTCGACATACTGGATCATGTCATAGCCGACATAGCCGAAGGCGCCCGACGCCATCGGGGGCAGGTCTTCATCGGCGCTGGCGCGGGCATCGCGGGCAAAGGCTTTCAGGGCTGCGACCGGCTCGGCATCGAGCGTCGTCGCGTCCGAGAAGTCAGCATCGCTGGCTGTCTCGGCCTTGCCATTGAGGATGCGGAACCAGCGATCCGGCTCCAGCCCGATGAAGGAATAGCGCCCGAGGCGTTCGCCGCCAGCAATCGACTCGAAGAGGAAGCTGCCGGGCGTTTCCGCGCCGAGCTTCAGCATCGCAGCAACCGGGGTCTCGATGTCCCCGATGCGCCGCCGAACGATCAGTTTCGCGTTGCTCATTGGTCCGACGTGATGGTGGCCTTGTAAGCTCTCAGCGCGCCCTGATTGGTGCGCAGCTTCGTGGCGCTGGCGACCTCTGTTTCCATCGCCTGGTTGAGATCATCCTGAAGCGAGCTGATCAGGCTGGAATTTGCCAGGGGCGACAGTTCAGCCATGTCGGCCTCGTCTGGCGGCGTGATGGACGTGATCTGCATCACCATGACAGCATTCCCGTCACGGCTCGGGAAGGTGAAGACGTCGCCTTCCTTGCCGCTGAAGACCGAGGTGATGGCCGCGTTCGGCAGGCCGGAGTCTGCGGCCGTGCGGCGGGTGATCGCTCCAAGCGGCGTTTCCACGATCTCGCCGGCGGCGCGGGCTTCGGCCTCCAGCGTGCTTTCGCCGGACTCGATGCGATCCGTCAGGTCATCAAGGGCGGCCTGAACGCCGCTGGCTTCGCGCTGGCGGACGAGGCCGGCACGGACATCGTCGCGCAGTTCCTCGAATTCCGGCGTGTAGCTCTCGATGATCTTACGTGGCGAGGTCAGATAGGTGGCCTCGCCAATGTCGGCGCGGTTGCTGGTTTCGCCCACAGGAATCTCGAAGGCCTGCTGGAAGGCTTCGCCCGCATTGATCAGGCCGCCGAGCGCTGTGCCGTCACGGGTGCGGCCGGACTGGTCGACCGGGGCATAGGTCATCAGCGGCACGCCAACTTCCTCGGCGATCTGGCTGAGCGGATAGCCGGCGCCAATGGCGCGGTCGAGGGCTTCCATCTTGTCGAACAGGAGGACGCCGGCGCGTTCGCGGGCGAGCTGGTCGCGGATCTCGTTCTCGACCTGCTCGAGCGGAAAGACCGCGCCGGGCTGGACGGAAACGAGCCGGGCCACCAGCCATTGGTCGCCGCGCTCGCTGGGGCCGAACAGGGCGCCGCTCTGCTTGCCGGCGCCGAACATGGCTTCGGCCAGGGTCGGGTCGGTGACGCTCTGGCGGCGACCGGTCTTGGTCTCGCGGGAGGTCACACCTTCAAGGCTGGCCGGGTCTGCGCCCGCCGCCAGCAGGCCAAAGGCGGTGCGTGCGGCTTCGCGGGTCGGGAACAGCAGTTCGATATAGGTGCGGGTATCCGGCTCGGAATAGCGGTCGGACTTGCTGGCCTCATAGACGGTCGCGACTTCCTGTTCGGTCACGGTGACCTGAGACAGGAAATCATCGGCCGACATGCGCAGCACGTCGATCATGCGGCGCTCGGGCTGTTTGAGGGCCTCGAGATTGTCGTCGTAATAGGCGCGGATCTCTTCCTCGGTCGGGGCGTCCGGTTCCGGCAGCGTGCTGGTGTCGAGGATGAACCAGCCGACATTGCGGGCCTCGCCGATATAGCGCGCCTGCAGCGAGGAGAGAGTCTTCGGCGGGTAGATGGCGGCGCTGGCGCCGTCGCGCAGGGCTTTCATCGTCAGATCATCGGCCAGCTGCTGCTCGTAATCGGCCTGGCTGATGCGGCTGCGATAGAGGACATCCCGATAGGTATCGAGGTCCAAGGCGCCAGTCAGCGGATTCTTGAAGGCGTCGATATTCTTCAGCTCCTCGACCACAGCGTCCGTGGAGGGGCGCACGCCGATCGAATCGGCATAGCCGAGCAGGGTGAGCTTGGCGGCTTCGAGCTGGAACACCTGGTCGATCACGCCCTGTTCGAGCAATTCCGGCTTGGTGACCGGCTCTTCGGCATCGGCATTGATGTTCCGGATCACGCTTTCGACGCGGCGGTCGAAGGTGGAAGGATCGAAGCTGCGGCTGCCGGCGGCGGCCATGCTGGAGCCCAATCCGCCGCGAATCTGGGCGAACATCTGGTCCACACCCCAGAATGCCATCCCCGCGATGATGATCATGACAATAATCTTCCCGACGAAGGAATTCATCAGGCTTTTCATCAAGGCTAGCATATCAACAGCGTCTTTCTGGCAGGTTGAGGGGTGGTCCAGTGCTTGCTAGGCGACCCCGTTAGGTCTTTCAAGATAGGGATAGCTTATGACCAGAACACTTATCGCCGGGAATTGGAAGATGAA
>DHZF01000100.1:0-134 GCA_002414505.1 Hyphomonas sp. UBA5111
CGGGCCGGATCGGTCGCCTGATTGCCCGGCTGACCGGACAGGGACGCCTGCAGCGCCGCTTCGTCGGCTTCCGACCATTCGATCGGCGACAGCGGCCGGGTCAGGGCAATCGCCAGCACTTCATTGATGTCCGA
>DHZF01000100.1:271-1352 GCA_002414505.1 Hyphomonas sp. UBA5111
ATCTTCAGGCCGGTCTTCACATTCTCCGGAATGTCCTCGAGATCCTTCTCGTTCTCTTCCGGGATCAGCACCGTCTTGATGCCGCCGCGCAGGGCCGCCAGGAGCTTCTCCTTCAGGCCGCCAATCGGCAGGACGCGTCCACGCAGGCTGATTTCGCCCGTCATGGCCACCTCCCGGTCAACCGGGTTGCCGGTCAGCAGCGAGACAATCGCCGTCGTCATGGCAACACCCGCAGACGGGCCATCCTTTGGCGTCGCACCATCCGGCACGTGCACGTGGATATCGGTCGTGTTGAACACGGTCGGCTTGATGCCGAGCATGACAGACCGGGACCGCACGAGCGAACTCGCCGCCTGGATCGACTCCTTCATGACGTCGCGGAGGTTACCCGTGACCTTCATATTGCCGCGTCCGGGCATCTTGACCGCTTCGATGGTGAGCAGGTCACCGCCGGTTTCGGTCCAGGCAAGGCCCGTCACAGCGCCAAGCTGGTCGGTCTCGTCGGCGAGGCCATAGCGGAATTTCCGCACGCCTGCGAACTCGGGAAGGTTCTCCGAATTGATCGTCATGACCTCCCCTTCCTTGTCGGTCAGGATCCGGACCGCCTTGCGGGCAAGCCTCGCGATTTCGCGCTTCAGGCTCCGCACACCGGCTTCGCGGGTGTAGTACCGCACGAGATCCCGGATCGCCTCATCCTCGACGATCCACTCCCCTTCCTTCAGGCCGTGATCTTCACGGACCTGCGGGATGAGGTGACGCTTGGTGATCTCCACCTTTTCGTCCTCGGTGTAGCCGGCGATGCGGATGATCTCCATCCGGTCGAGAAGCGGCTGGGGCATGTTGAGCGAGTTCGCCGTCGTCACGAACATCACGTCCGAAAGATCGTAATCGACTTCCAGATAATGGTCGTTGAACGTCGAGTTCTGCTCAGGGTCCAGCACTTCCAGCAAGGCAGACGCCGGATCGCCGCGATGGTCCATGCCCATCTTGTCGATCTCGTCCAGCAGGAAGAGCGGGTTGCCCGTCTTGGTCTTCTTCAGCGACTGGATCACCCGGCCCGGCATGGAGCCGATATAGGTCC
>DHZF01000100.1:1471-8730 GCA_002414505.1 Hyphomonas sp. UBA5111
CCGATATAGGTCCGGCGGTGGCCGCGAATCTCGCTCTCGTCCCGCACGCCGCCTAGCGACACGCGCACAAAGTCGCGTCCGGTGGCTTCAGCGATGGAGCGGCCAAGCGAGGTCTTGCCGACGCCCGGAGGGCCCACGAGGCAGAGGATCGGTCCCTTCATCTTGCCTGTGCGTTTCTGCACGGCGAGATATTCCAGGATCCGCTCTTTCACCTTGTCGAGACCATAATGGTCGTCATCAAGTTGCTTCTCGGCCTTGGCGAGATTGGTCTCGATTTCCTTGCGCGTGCCCCAAGGCAGGGCCAGCAACCAGTCGAGATAATTCCGCACGACAGTCGATTCCGCAGACATCGGCGACATCTGACGCAGCTTCTTGATCTCGGCCTCGGCCTTGATCCGGGCTTCTTCAGACAGCGGGGCGTCCGCAATCTTCTGCTCGAGGTCAGCCAGCTCATCGCGCTCGCCACCATCACCGCCCTGCTCACCCAGCTCGCGCTGAATCGCCTTCATCTGCTCGTTCAGGTAATATTCGCGCTGGGTCTTCTCCATCTGCCGCTTGACGCGGTTCTTGATCTTCCGCTCCATCTGCAACATGCCCATTTCGCCTTCCATGAGGGCGAAGACCTTCTCGAGGCGATCCTTCGCATCGGGAAGTTCGAGCAATTCCTGCTTTTCGGAGAGTTTGACAGACAGGTTCGACGCCACCGCATCAGCCAGACGGCCAGGCTCGGTGAGCGCAGCAATCGTGGTCACGGATTCCGGCGGGATCTTGCGGTTCAGCTTGACGTAATTTTCAAACTGCTCCTGCACGGCCCGCATCAGCGCCTGCACGTCATCATCGGTGCCTTGGGCCTCGTCATAGGCTTCGACTTCGGCTTCAAAATATTCACCGCGGTCATGCAGCTGGTTCAGGCGTGCGCGCGTCTTGCCCTCGACCAGCACTTTTACCGTCCCGTCCGGCAGCTTCAGCAGCTGAAGGATGGTGGCGATCGTACCGACTTCGTGAACGTCGCCCCAATCCGGATCGTCGATCGCAGCGTCGCGCTGGGCCACCAGCATAATTTCATTATCGGCCTCTTCGATCATTTCGAGGGCCCGAACAGACTTGTCCCGTCCCACGAACAGGGGCGCAACCATGTCTGGAAACACGACGATGTCCCGCAACGGCAACACCGGAAGGTTCTTTATACTTGGCATCTACAATGCCTCCTTCTTCAAATTGAGCCCCGACTGGGCGGCAGCTCAGGATACCCTGCCTGCCGAAGATGGCAGGAGTCGGGCGTTTCACCAGATGTGGAGGGCGAGGCAGGCAGGTTCAAGCCACCGAATGCTCAGGAAATCCCCTCCCTTGTGGAAACTGTCTGCAATCAGGGCATTGCGGCTTTTCTGGCCTTCTCCGTCCGGGATTCATTTTTCTGGTTGGCCAGAAAAGCGGAGAAAACCCCCAATTTCCTGTCCGGCGCCTCGCCCGCGCCCAGATGGCGCAATTGTTCATAATACCATGCCTGCGCGCCAAACCCATTCAGGGCTTTTACCAGTTTGAGCGGGGAATTGGGCCCGAGCAGGCCGGGGCAGAGGCGCAGTTTCTTCTCCCACTGCTCGGCTGCGGCCAATTCCCCGGAGAGGAGCCGTTTGGGCGTGTCGGTCTCAACGCAGAGCGGCCGGCCGAGGCCGATCAGGTCCGCCTCCCCTTCTGTGAGCGCCGAATTCATCGCCTCGACCGTACGGAAGCCGCCTGTCACCATGAGGGGCAAACGGCTGCGTTCCTGCACCGCCTTGGCGTATTTCAGGAAGTAGGCTTCCCGCTTGCGCGTCGATTCCCGGACGCCCTGTTCGAAGACCGGCTCCAGCCCGTCCATATCCATCATCCGGGGCTGCTCGTAATTGCCGCCGGAGATCTCGACAAAGTCCACGCCCAACTCGTTGAGGATGTCGATGACCGCGAGACAGTCCTCGAAACTGAACCCGCCTTTTTGAAAGTCCGCCGAATTGAGCTTCACCGAGACCGAGAAGCCCGGCCCGGCCGCCACGCGGGCTGCGCCCACACACTCGACCAGGAGCCGCGCGCGGTTTTCCAGCGGGCCGCCATAATCATCCTCGCGCAGGTTCGCGAGCGGCGAGAGGAAGGAGGAGAGCAAATAGCCATGCGCTGCATGGACCTGAACGCCGTCAAACCCGGCCTGCTTCGCCACGCTGGCGGCCGTCCCGAAGCCCTCGACCACGGCCCGGATCTCCTCCCGGGTCATCGCGCGGGGCTGGCCGAACTGACCGCCTGGCAGGCCAAGGGCGACCGGGCTCGGCGCGGCGGGACGGGGATTGACCAGTTTCGGGGTCTGGCGCCCGGCATGGCTGACCTGCATGATCATCGCCGCTCCGTGCGATTTGCCCGCGGCGGCCCAGCGCGAGAACATGTCCATCTCTTCATTTGACGGCGTGCCATCTATGACCACATTCCCGGCACGCTCGAGATGATTGCGGTCAATCTGGACATTTCCGGTGATCATCCCGCCAATGCCGCCTTCCGCCCAGCGGCGATACAATGTCAGATGAGCTTCAGTTACCCGGTTGCGAGGATCGGCGAGTCCCTCTGTCATTGCTGCCTTCACAAGCCGATTGGGGAAGGTAAGCCCGCTCTCCAGGGTTAACGCCGTATTAATCGAGGCTGTCATCTTATGCTCTCCCATATCGACATTGAGTCGCCCGCCCTTATCGGAGACATCATATGGCAGCCGCCAAGCAAGCAAAGCTGTTTGACCAAATGAGTACAGAAAGTACCGGCTATTCCGCCAAGGATATCGAGGTCCTTGAAGGCCTCGAACCTGTCCGCAAACGCCCCGGCATGTATATCGGCGGCACGGATGAGCGCGCCTATCACCATTTGTTCGCTGAAGTCCTGGACAATTCCATGGATGAAGCTGTGGCCGGCCATGCCAGCCGGATCGAGATCAGGCTCGATGCCGACGGGTTTCTGGCTGTGACCGATAATGGCCGCGGCATTCCGGTCGATCCGCACCCGAAATTCCCGAAGAAGTCCGCCCTGGAAGTCATCATGACGACGCTGCATGCAGGCGGCAAATTCTCCGACAAGGCCTATGAGACGGCCGGCGGCCTGCACGGCGTCGGTATTTCCGTCGTCAATGCGCTGTCGGAACTGGTCGAGGTGGAAGTCGCGCGTGACAAGATTCTCTATCGCCAGACCTTTTCGCGCGGCATTCCGCAGGACAAGCTGAAAAAGGTCGGTACGGCCCCGAACCGCCGCGGCACGTCGGTCAAGTTCAAGCCGGATTTCCAGATCTTCGGCGAAAAGATGCGTTTCCGCCCGGCCCGCCTGTTCCAGATGGCGCGGTCGAAAGCCTATCTCTATCGCGGCGTCGAAGTGCGCTGGAGCTGTGACCCTTCCCTGCTGCCGGAAGACTCCAAGGTCCCGGCCGAAGCCACTCTCTCCTATCCGAATGGTCTCGCAGACCAGCTGGACGAGGTCTTCAAGGGCAAGGCGACAATCACCGACGCGGCCTTTACCGGCCTGGTCGACCAGGGCGGCGAAGGCAAGGTCGAATGGGCGATTGCCTGGACGCGCGCCGGCTTTGGCGAGGCGGACGGCTTTTCCCGCTCCTATTGTAACACCATTCCGACCCCGGATGGCGGCACGCACGAAGCCGGCTTCCGCTCGGCCATCACCAAGGGCCTGCGCAATTTCGGGGAGCTGACCGGCAACAAGAAAGCCTCCGAGATCACGGCCGAAGACATCATGGGCCATTCCGGCCTGCTCTTGTCGGTTTTCATCAAGGGCCCGGAATTCGTCGGCCAGACCAAGGACAAGCTGTCGACCACGGCCGCGTTCCGTCTCGTTGAAAACTCCGTGCGCGACCGGTTCGACCATTGGCTGGCCGGCAGCCCCAAAGAAGCCGACAAATTGCTGAGCTGGGCCGTCGAGCGCGCCGAAGAACGCCAGCGCCGCCGCAAGGCCAAGGATATCAGCCGCAAATCGGCCACCAAGAAACTGCGCCTGCCGGGCAAACTGGCCGACTGTTCCAACAAGGGCCCGGACGGCACCGAACTCTTCCTCGTCGAGGGCGACTCGGCTGGTGGCTCCGCCAAACAGGCGCGCGACCGCAAGACCCAGGCGCTCTTGCCGCTCAGAGGCAAGATTCTCAACGTGCTGGGCGCGGCCTCGTCCAAGCTGGGCAGCAATCAGGAGATCAACGATCTGACTCAGGCCTTGGGCGTGAGCCTTGGCAGCAAGTTCAACCTCGACGATCTGCGCTATGACAAGATCATCATCATGACCGACGCCGATGTCGACGGCGCGCATATCGCGGCGCTGCTGATGACCTTCTTCTTCACCCAGATGCGGCCGATGATCGACGCAGGGCATTTGTATCTGGCCTGCCCGCCGCTCTACCGCCTGACCCAAGGGTCAAAACGGGTCTATTGCCTCGATGAGGCCGAGCGTGATCTATGGCTGGAAAAGGGGCTGGGGGGCAAGGGCAAGATCGACGTCAGCCGCTTCAAGGGTCTGGGCGAGATGGACGCCAAGGATTTGAAAGAAACGACGATGGACCCCAACTCGCGCAAACTCATCCGCGTGACCATTGACGAGGATGAACCGGGCGAAACCGGCGACCTCGTGGAACGCCTGATGGGCAAGAAGCCGGAACTGCGGTTCCAGTATATCTCCGAAAATGCGCGGTTCGTGGAGGAGTTGGATGTTTGAGCGCACCTAAACGGCATCATTATGTTCCAAGAGTTTATTTAGAAGAGTTCACCTCCGACGATGGTAAGCTGCTCGTGATTGAAAAACCTTCGGGAAAATGCTTCCCGTCAGTTCCTTCGAACGCAGCAGTCATTGCGCATCAAAACACAGTTTACTTCGACGATGGTACTAAGGACCAAGAAACAGTCGAAAGCTTCTTTGGTAATATTGAGCAAGATTATCCTCGCTATCTCCAACAAGTTCGTGACGGTTACATAGATGGTGACACGATCGATTTTTTTGTGACACTTTCAATTCACCAAAGAATGAGGACGCCACGAGTACGGAAACAGCTTGCTGATTTGGTCGTTCAGTTTGATGAAAAAGGTGCCTTGGATCATTTAAAGCATACGTTCTCTGCTCACGAACTCTCGCTTTTAAACAAAGCAAAAGGTCGCGACAAAAAGGCGTTGAATCAATTAGGTCTTTCGTTGTCAGGACACTATGCTATCTCCACAGGTTTGATCTTAGAGGGAATGCGTTTCGCGTTTCTTCGAAACGAAACGGATTTGAATTTAGTCTCATGTGACAACCCCGCGACCGTGTCAGGAGTTTCTATTGATAGACGTCAAACTACCGGCTTATTGCCTCTTCCAAGCAATCGTCGCGTCCTAATCTTTCCAATTTCGAGAGACTTTTTGCTTTACGGCGATACAACTTTGAAGTCGGAGCTAGGCTTTATCGTGTTTCGCGATAAACCGACACTTCGCCGCGCAACGGTAACTCGTGTGAACAATCTGACGGCGCTGTCAGCTGATCGCTACGTGTTTCAGTCAGAGGACCAAGCTAGGCCACAAACAAGCTGCATTCGCAACCGATTGGACGACGAAAAACAAGCACTTCGAGTATTCAGAGGTCCATTTTCAAAATGCTTATCCGAAGCAGTGCGGGATCTTCGAAGTCTGGCGTTATGAAGTTTGCTGGGAAGAAGACATTGGTTGAATGTCTTTGACCATAACGCGCGGAATCAAGGCGCGCAGCGCCGCCGCGCGATCGCCGGGCCGCCCCCCGGCCTGGCGATTTTGAGGTGTTGCGCGCCGTCTTGGGGTCACACTTATTTGGCAGGGATAAAGTGGCAGCCACAACCGTTGCCTCGCCAGACCGCGGCCCGTCGACCGCACGGCGGCCTCTCCCGAGGACAACGCGCGACAGGCCGCATGAGATCCCCGCTTTCGCAAGGATGACAGGGGAAGGGGGATGGCCCCCATCACGCCCCTTGTCGCCGCCCCTCGGCCCGCTTATCTTCCATGATGCAGCACCGGCCCCGCGCCGTGCCTGCTGCGCCCGAGGGCTCATCGCCCTGACCCTGTCAGGCCCCCTGATCCCCTGAGCACGACCCGGCCTGGCACCCTGCCTGACCGGGATCATTCAGGAGACACTCCCATGTCCAAAGGAAAAAGCCAGAGCAACCGCGAGGCCAAGAAGCCCAAGAAGGAAAAGCCCAAGGTTCTCGCCACCGCGAATTCCAACAGTGGCAAGAACGCCACCGTGATCGCGGGCAAAGCGGTCAAGTAAACGCTGGGTCGGCATTCGCGCAATCGGCGCGGATGTGGCCTGCCCCTCAGGCCGAGCGCAGGCCGGTTTCCACCAGAAGCCCCTTGCGCTTGGCCTCGTAATAATACCCCCGCGCATACCACATGATCGCGGCATCAGGATTGCCATCTGCCACGATATAGGCCCCGCGCAGGTATTTGACCCCGTATTTCAGGTTGGTCTCGGCATCCAGCAACTCGGACGCAGGCCCCCGGTGACCCATGCCGCGCGCGGTCTGAGGCAAGATTTGCAGCAGGCCATAATACGGCCCGTTGCGCGCACCGGGGCGATGCGTGCTCTCTCGGATCGCCAGACGATGCACGAGGCTGCGCGGCACCTGATAATGATCGGCATATTTGTTGATCAGGTGGCGCAACTCTGGCGTTTCATTCGGATAGAGCGGCGGATCAAAAGGCGCGTTGCGGCTGGACACCTCGGGTTCGGGTTGCGCACAGGCAGCGAGCGGAGCAACCGCGATGAGACCCAGAACAAGACGACGACTGATCAAAGACATGGCGGCTCCTGAAAAACGCTGCGCGCAAGATGCCCGGATCGTGCAAGTCGCGCCAGAGGGCTTGTATGGGGCAGGCGGAACCCCGCCACCTTGCCAATCCTTGCCACCCGCGCCATGTAAGGGGCATGACACAAACGCTTCTTTCCTTTGGCCACGGTTTTTCCGCCCGCGCCCTTGCCGCCCGTCTCTTGCCGCAGGGCTGGCAGATCATCGGCACCACCCGCAGCGCTGACAAAGCCAATGTTTTGCGCCGCGAGGGGGTGACACCCGTGCTCTGGCCTGACGAGGATTTGACATCCGCTCTGGCCTCAGCCACGCATCTGTTGATTTCTGCCGCGCCCGACGCGGCGGGTGATCCGGTGCTGGCGCGCTATCGCGATGCGATTGCCGAGGCCGCGCCCCGGTTGGCGTGGGTTGGCTATCTGTCGACAACCGGAGTTTACGGCGATCATGCGGGCGG
>DHZF01000161.1 GCA_002414505.1 Hyphomonas sp. UBA5111
GCCTTTCTTGGCGAGCGAGGGATATCCATTATGCGCATTCCGGTCTCTCATATCGATGAGTCGCTTGAGGCGGTGGCTCAACAGATCAGGTCCGAGATCGAATTGATCCGGCAGCGCGAAGGCTAGTCCGCTCAGACCCCCACCTGTCCTCCCCCTTGCAGGGGGAGGAACGCCAACCGCTTGTCCGGTCTGTTCTCCCCCTTGAAAAGGGGGAGTTAGAGGGGGATCTCACGGACTCCCATCACATCACCTTTTGCGCGGATCGCAATCAGGCCCCCAGCCCACCCACAAACAAGCGCCGGTTGGCGGCGAGAATGGCGGCGGTGTCGGCATCATCCGGCGCGAGCGACCAATTATGGTGCTGGAACGTCCCGCCCAGCACGATCCCGTCGCGCCGGCCGAACATGTAGGCCGATCCGCCCGTGATGATATTGTAGTCGATCTCGGCCTGCGGCTCCAGGATGACCAACTGGCCGCGCACCGGATGGATTTCGGTATCCCCGAACAGCTGCCCCGCGCCGAGCCCGGTGCAATTGAACACCACCGTCTCGTCCAGCGCCACTACTTCAGCGGCGTCCTGAAATGCGCGCACAATGATCCGTCCACCCCGTTCCCGTATGTCCTCTTCCAGCTTGCGCAGGTAATGCGGCGTATCCACCATCATCGTGTCGAAGCTGCGCGCATGGGCCGTCGTGAAGGGCAATTCCCCCGGCGCATAATCGACGACATTGACCGCAAACTCCTCCATCGGATGGCCCGCCCGCGCCGGATGGTTCGTCACCGGCCGGTCCGACAGGACGTAATTCACTTCCCAGCTGACGCCATAGTCCGGCCCGGTCAGCAGCTGGAACCGCCGGAAGGAATGGCGCGCCGCCGCGACATGCCGGGCCATGTATCCGGGGGCGATGGCCGCACTGTCATAGACCGAGGCCGGCCACCACTGCCCGCCGGCAATATTGGAGGTCGTGTTCGGACTGAGCGCCTTGGCATAGAGCGTCACCTTCGCGCCGCGCTCCAGCAACAGCATCGCGGTCGACAGGCCCAGCGCCCCCGCGCCAAGCACCGCATAGTCCTGCACATCCGGATCGAAGCCTTCGTCCACGGCCAGCTGCGCCGAGCCCCAGGACAGGGTGATCCCGCCGCCGCCATGCCCGTAATTGTGGATCACGGCCGTCTCGCCCAGCATCTCCCGCTCCACGCGGAAGCCGGACGCCCGGTAGGGCCGGAGCCCCACATCGACGCGCACGATGCGTTCCGCTGAGACCAGCACCGGCGGCACCGGCTTCATCACAATGCCCCGCGCCTGCGGCCCGGTCGCGCATCCGGCGACAGCTGCGGTAAGGCCTGTCGCGGCAAAGGCCCGGCGTGTCATCTGGCTCATCTGAAATCCCTCGCTTCCGGCCCGCACCTTCGATCACAGGTCTGGCGAGATCAAGGCAGATCAGAGCACACGCACCCAAGGCCCGCTGCCCTGCCGCAAAAGTGCCCAGATGGCCCAGACCAGCGCATCGACGCGGTCGGGGGAGCCGCGAAAGCCCTCGGCGCCGAACTGGCACATCTGGTCTTCCAGCGTCGGCAACAGGCCGACATGCGCAACGCGCCCTTGCTCATACAGCGTCGCCACCGGCGCCGCCCGCGCCCGCTTGCCCAGCTGCGCATGGACCAGCCGCACCGGCACATCCGCCCCGGCACTTTCCAGCACCTGCCGCACCATCTCCCCGCCCTGGTTCGACTCCGCCATGATCTCCCGCGCGCCGACCTCGCGGCAGACCGCCACCGCCCGCCTTGCCCAGTCGAGCGGCTTCAGGCCCGGCGCCGACGCATCGGCCAGCACATAGGCGACCCCTTCGCGCACACCCGCCGCAATGATCCCGCAAGCATCCGCCGCAGGCCCGCTCGTTGCCGGCGGGTCCACCGCCACGATCACATCCTCCAGCATGGGCGGCTCACTGACCCGCGCCGCGTCAATCATCTGCCGACGGAACAGCGCGCCCTCGGCATCTTCCAGCAATTCGCCATGAATTTCCTGCCGGGCCAGCGCGCTGCCCCCATAGGCGGCCTGCATCGCGGCCACGAACCCGTCCGACAAATTCTCCGCATTCTCCGCCATGCTGGCCTGCCGCACGAGCGTGCCGGGCCCAGCGAGCAATCCCTTGAAGAAATCCGTCGGCCGCGGCGTGGTCGTCGCCATCACGCGCGGGTCCGCGCCCAGCCTCAGCCCCATCTGCAACGTGTCCCACACGGCCTGCCCGCGCATCCAGGCGGCAATCTCGTCACACCATGCCACATCGAATTGCGGCCCCCGCAAACTGTCCGGGTCTTCGGCGGAGAAGACGTGCGCCTCCGCGCCATTGTCAAAACTCAGGATACGCCGGCTCGGTGAGTAGGACGGGCGGCGGCATTTCAGGGGCTCGATCCATTTCAGCCCGCTCGGCCCATCGATCATCACTTCGCGCACATCGTGCAGGGCCGGCCCCACCAACGCCGCCCGGCGGCAGCGACCGTGCAATATCGACCAGCGGAGCCATTCGGCCCCCGCCCGCGTCTTCCCAGCGCCGCGTCCGCCCATGAACACGAAGCTCCGCCATCCGTCCGGCGGCGGAACCTGTATATCGCGGGCGTGCAGAATCCACGGATTCTGGCTGACCAGGCTGCGCTCCCATTCCGCCAGCGTGCTCCAGTCGTTGCTCTGCGCCGCCTGATGTACCCTTTGTCTGAAATCCGGCTGCAAGGGCATCGAGCCGGCATTGTTCAGCAGCGGGAGAGAGTTCGTCTTCGGCGTCTTCACCCGTTTCGTCTTCGCTGGCACGTCCGGCAATCCGCACATCCTCATCCCTTTCCCAAGTCGCCACCGCCATTTCCATCCGCCGGATTTCCGCCGCCAGCCGCATGACCAGCCCACTCAGCGCGCGCAGCTCCTCCGGCGTCACATCCGCCGCCATCATCCGGTCCACCGCCTTGTCGTGCGCCTCGCTCAGCGACAGGCGCTGGCGCTCCAGCGGCATCTCCGGAGCGTCGAGCCCATTGTCCCGGATCACACGCCAGACCGTACTGCGGCTTCGGCCGGCCTGCGCCGCAATCTCCGCCAGGCTCCGCCCCAACAGGCGCTGGAGCCGGACCTGCCGGATCAGGCGTTGACGATGGGGCTGTCGGGTCATGCGGGCCTCCTGCGATGAGAGGGGCAGTGTCGCATGGGGGCGTACCCCGTCGGATTCAGGCTCCGGAAACCCTCTAGATTTCGGGATGATTCGCCTGCTCAACCTGAGAGCGACGCCAATAAGTGTTGCAGGAAAAGCACGAATTTTTCCCCGCATGGCAGGCACTTGCCCCATTTTCCTCAGAATTCCGGGCACGTCATAAAAACATTACGCATCT
>DHZF01000097.1:0-7754 GCA_002414505.1 Hyphomonas sp. UBA5111
TGGGAGTCGGGGGCGGGGGCAAGGCCAAAGGGATGGGTTTCCGTCAATAGCTGTAATTGATTTTAACCAGCCCGCCTGACGCCCGGCCTAGACCGGGGCGTCATGCACGGTGGAATGCTCCTGGACGAGGTGCCAGCGGCCTGTGATCTTCTCCCAGACCTGCGACACAGCCTGGACCTGATTCATCACGCCGTCATGATGTGTGACACCGCTGAGCTGAGTAAAGAAATGGGCCGCTGCCATCTCGCGCGTACAGCGCAGATTGATCGCCGAAACGATGCTGATGTGCCAGCGCTTGAAAGTATCCTCCAGGATCGGCTGCCAGAGCTGGCGGTAATCGTTCAAAGTGCGGTTCACTGAAACGTCCCGGCCGAAGTCGCTGAGTAAACGAATACAGCCCGGACCCGTGAGAGGGTCATCGGCGGCTGCCAGCTGGCCTTGCGGCCAACAGCGATACCAGTCTCGGATGCGTTCGCGCACGGCGCGATCATCCGCTTCGATATGCTTCGAGCCGGAAATGAAATTATTGAGGGGCGTAACTCGTCCCATGCAGTGTCTCCTGTCTCACAATCTTGCTGAATAAACGTGTCAGCCTTTGGCGTGTTCCGGTTCGGCCGGGGAGAGACGGGGGTGATACGGTGGCGAAAATGTGCCGCAAAAGAAAAGCCCCGCTTCCAAAGAAGCGGGGCTCACCATCACTCTACTACCTCGGCTGCTTACCAGCGCGAGCTGTCATACGGGTAGCGGTCATAGATGTCGGCGCGGCCATCGCCATCCGCATCTTTTTCATCCGCCTGGTCTTTCACGCCGGGCATGTCGCAATCCTCGGATTCCGTACAGCCTTTTGCAGCGCCGGCAGACCCGCCCAGAACCGCGCCAATCGCAGCGCCTCGGCCAGCATCGCCATCGCCGACATTGTTACCGATCGCGGCGCCAGCGACGGCCCCTGCTGCGGCGCCAACTGCGGCGTTGCGTTCCGTCGTACCCGTTTGCGTACAGGCGGCCAGAGCAAGGGCGCTGGCGCCAATGGCGGCAAGTTTCAGATAAGCGGTCATAGGACATTCCTTTCCGTTGTGTACGGGGCAGAAACGTCTTCTTTTCGGCTTGGTTCCAAGCAATTTCAGAGACTTGCCGGATCGTAATGCGGAACTCCGTCAGCTCCAGCGTTTGGCGAGCTTCTGGTCTGTCGCGTCCGCATCCTGTGTTGCGGCGCCTTGGTATCCGGTGATCGAGTCCGCGACGAAGGGATTGTCCTGCCGTTCCTGACCGAAGGTGGACAGGGGGCCGTGGCCCGGTACGAAGCGCATCTCATTGCCCAGCGGCCAGAGCTTGCCGGTGATCGAGTCGATCAGCTGCTGGTGATTGCCGCGCGGAAAATCGGTCCGGCCGATGGAGCCGCGGAACAGGACATCGCCGACAAACGCCAACGCGCCATCCTTGTGATAGATCACGACATGGCCCGGTGTGTGACCGGGGCAGTGGGCAACGCCGAATTTATTGCCGGCCAGTTCCAGTTCATCGCCATCCTGCAAATAGCGGTCCGGCTTCACATTGCGGCCGTCTGTAATGCCATATTTGGCGCCCTGGGCTTCCAGCTCGTCCAGCAGCCATTGATCATCTTCATGCGGGCCGATGATCGGGCAACCGGTGCGCTCGGACACTTCGGTCGCCGCGCCGGCATGGTCGAGATGGCCATGCGTCAGCCAGACGCCGACGATCTTCACGCCGAACTGTTGGGCCGCGCCCATCAATTTGTCGACCTCGCCGCCCGGATCGATGAACACCCCTTCCATCGTGTCGGTGGACCAGATCATCGACGTGTTCTGCTGCAGCGGCGTCACAGGGATGATGCGGATTTCGAGCTTCGGCTGGGGGGCATGGTCTGTCATGCTTCAGAAATAGCGTCCGGAGAGGCCTTCGTGAAGGTGCAAGCGTGCTTTCCCTTGCGACGGGTCTTGGTTTAAACGGTTTACCAAGCAGATTTGACGGAGATTGCTCATGCGCCTGCCGCGTTATGCCTATGGCCACAAGACCCGCAGAAGCGGGCTGGGCGGCCTGTTGCGTAGCCGGTTCAGCCTGATCCTGGTCGGCCTGTTCCTCATCTTTCTCTACTGGCAGGCGAACCAGACCGAAGTGCCATTCTCGGGCCGCAAGCAGCTGAACACGGTCTCCATCGAGAAAGAGGTCGAGTTGGGCCAGCAATCCTATGTCCAGATCCTGAACCAGGAGCAGCAGCAGGGAAATGATGTCCTGTGCGCGGACGGAAACACTTGTGACGGCGCCGAAGCGGAGTACACGCAAGCCGTCCGCGAGATCGGTGTCAGGCTGCAGCGCGCGGCTATCGAACTAGAGCAGGAACTCCTGCGAGACGGCGCCTCCTTCACGCCGGTCGCCGACCAGTTCGACTGGACCTATTATGTCGTGGACTCGTCCACGCCCAACGCCTTCTGCCTGCCGGGGGGCTATGTCGCCATCTATACCGGCATCCTCGACATCACCGGCAATCATGACGGTCAGGTCGACACCGACGATATCAGTGATCTCGACAAGCTGGCCGTGGTGATGGGGCATGAGATTGGCCACGCCCTGGCCCATCATGGCGCTGAGCGGGTCAGCCAGCAGCGTGTTGTCCAGTTCGGGCAGATCGCCGTCGGCGTAGGCCTTGGCGACATGGACGCCTCGCAACAGCGCGCCATCATGCAGGCCTTCGGCATCGCGGCGCAGGGCGGCATGCTGGCCTATTCCCGCAAGCATGAGACCGAAGCGGACAAGATCGGCCTCGATCTGCTCGTGCGCGCCTGTTACGATCCGCGCGAAGCGCCGGATCTGTGGGAACGGATGGGACAGATTGGCAGCGGCCAGCGCCCGCCGGAATGGATGTCCACCCACCCGGCCTCTGAAACACGGGCCGAGAATTTCCGGGAATGGATGCCGGACGCCATTGCGGAATACGAACGCCGTTGCGGCGCTCTGGGCTAGGCGCCCTCTTCGTCCCCGCGCAGGCGGTCGATGATCGCATCCCGCCAGCTTTCAGGCATCAGGAACAGCGCCCAAGCGCCGGCCTCGTAATGCGCGCGGCGCCAGATATCCAGCGGGTTGTATCCCCCCGGAGGGCAAGCGGCGAACGCCTTGGGCTGGTCGCCCGGATGGCTGGCATAGATCGCCTTGGCACGCAGGACGTGCATGCAGTTCGAGATGAAGACGATCTTGCCACTGTCGGCGGCGCTGGTCGTATTGGCAAGGTTTTCCAGACCGGAGATCGTGTCCCGGCTTTCAACGTCGGCACTGATCCTGGCGGCCTCTCCGGACCGGCGCGCCGCAAGCAGGGCCATCTCCTGGCTGCCGAGTCGGCCTTCCTGCGGGCGATGGCCGCCGACCATTTTCAACTGGTCGAGCCTGCCGGCCTTCAGCAGGGCGAGACCCTTGTCGATGCGCGCCGAGGCATCTGCGGCATTGTCGGTATAGAAGATGATCCCGCGTCCGCCGGACAGCTTGTTGGTCTGGTCCGAAAGCCGGGTGACGCCCCAGAAGAGAAGCGTTGCCACCAGGTCCGCGATGACCAGCCAGATCAGCAATGTTCGGATGCGTCGAATCACACCGCTATAATCACCACTTGGCTCCGGCCCGCTAGAGCCAAGCCGCAACACACACTGCATATTTGCAGTTTCAGGACGGGTTGGACATCCGGTCCAGTGCGGTCAGATAATCGCGAACCGGCGTAGTCAGCGCGTCGGGCAGATTGTCCAGCGCATACCAGCCCCAGCCGCCATGCTTTTGCGGTTCCATCACGCGCGGCTCGCCGGACACGATCCGGGCGGAATAGACCGGCGCGACCCAATGCTTGCCGTCGCCCTTGTCGATGGTCTCGGCGATACAGGCGAGCCCGGTCAGCTCGATCTGGATGCCAAGCTCTTCCTCGATTTCCCGGCGAGCGGTGTCCTCGGCGCGTTCACCGAAATCGATCTTGCCGCCCGGCAGGCCCCATGCGCCGGCTTCCGGCTCCTTCAGGCGCTGGATCAGCAACAGGCGGCCGTCTTCGTCATGGATCGCGGCGCCGCAGCCCGCGCCGGGCAAGGAAACAGAATCGGTCATAGGGAGAGTCTACAACCATCCCTTGCCAATTGCAGGGATGAAAAGGAACTCAATCGGGCTCGCTCGCATTGCGTTTCTTTCCAATTCAACTAGCCTTTCCCCAGGCACGCTCTCGGAGATTTTCGATATGGCCTATACGATCACTCGCACCCTTGATGGCATCTCGCTGGAAGAGGCTGACCGGCGCACGCGCGCGGCGCTCTCGGACAAGGGCTTTGGCGTACTCACCGAAATCGATGTGAAGGCGACGATGAAGAAGAAGCTGGACGCCGACATGCCCGGCTATCTCATCCTCGGTGCGTGCAATCCGGACATGGCCTACAAGGCGATCGGGATGGAGCCGCGGGTCGGAGCGATGCTGCCCTGCAATGTCATCCTGCGCGAAGTGGAGGGTGGCATTGAGGTTAGTGCCATTGATCCTGTTGCCTCCATGCAGGCGATTGAGAACAGCGAGCTGCACAGCGTGGCGGGGCAGGTCCGCGACATGCTGGCGGAGGCCGTGGGCGCGATCTAGGCGCCGGAAACCTGGTAGGGGGGTATGTCATGGCAAAAGTGATCGGGCTCGGCGGATTGTTCTTCCTGTGCAAGGACGTCGACGCCACACGGGCATGGTATACGCGCGTTCTGGGAGTCGAGATTGACGAGTATGGCGGCGCAAGCTTCTCGCAGGCCGATGCCGCAGTGCAGTTTCCCAAAGGAGCGCGGACAATCTGGGCGCCGTTCAAGGCGGAAAGCGACTATTTCAAACCCTCAGACAGCGATTTCATGATGAATTTGATGGTCGACGACCTCGACGCCATGATCGAGCAGATCAAGGCTGAAAATGTTGAACTGGAGGGCGGCCCTATGACCGAGAGCTACGGCAAGTTCGCCTGGGTCATGGATCCGGATGGCCGCAAGGTCGAGCTCTGGCAGCCGATTGAGTCCACTCCGGCCATGTGATCCGGTCCCTCAGAACCAGCCTGCGACCTTGTCCCAGGGCACGAAGAGGATGGTGATGGTCACGGCCGCTGCGGTAGCGGCAAAGCCTGCCAGCATCAGGGCGCCATCGCGCGCCACAAGCGCAAGTCCAAAAAGAACGATGGCCGCGCCCGGCGCCGCGACGGCGAACGGCACGAGTTCAAGCGGAATCATGAGCAAGGCAAGAATCGAAACGGCGACCGCCGCCAGATAGGTTGCGGGTTTGCCCGTCGCCCAAGCGAGGCGTTCGGTAATCATCCGGTCGATCCGCTTCAGCCAGGGTTTTACATTGTCCTCGGCCTCTTCAAGCTTTGAGGCCTCGATGGATTGCTTCTCCACAAAGGACGGCATCCAGATATGGTCCGCGCCAATCAGGATCTGCATGCTGAACAGCAGGATGACCAGGCCGACCACGGCGGGCAGGCCCGGAATGGCGCCTATGGGCGGCAGCACGACCAGCAGGCCCAGCAAAGTGATGATGGGGCCGAAGGAGCGGTGGCCGAACATGTCGAGCAGATCTCCTACGGAAATCTTCCCGTCACCGCCTTCCTCGATGGCGGTTTCCAGTACATTTTCCAGCGGGTCGCTTTGTGATGCAGCCATGTCCTTCCTCAATTCTGCCGACTGTAACGCACAAAGCCGGGGTAGGTTCGCGCGCAGGCAAAAAAAAGGCCGTCTGGCAAACACCAGAACGGCCCGAGGAGAGGACTGCTAACCAGTCGAGAGAGTTAGCGCGCAGACTTCTTGCACGCTTCAATGTCATCCGCTTCCAGCGTGGAATCGGAATTTCCGTAGGAGACGATCTCGCCAGCCTTCTTCGCGATCTTCTTGCAGTCGCGGACGGAAGCTTTCTTGCGATCGAGATCGCCCTTGCAGACGGTGCCTTCGCACAGCCAGACCGTGCCGATGGCAACGATTTGGCCATCTTCCACAGGTTCAGCGGTTTCAAAGGTGAACGTGTTGGCAAAGGCCGGCGCGCTGAGTGCCAGGAAGGCTGCGGCAGTGAGAGCAGAACGGATCATGGGAGGAGACCTTTCGGTGCGTGGATAGAAAAACGGTGTCGGACCCTGAGTCTGAGTGCCCGTCTGCCCTCAATACCGATTACTGACGAAAGCGTCAATCATTCAGCCTTCGGGATTCAGCATCTAGTCGGCATCCGCCACAAGTCGCGGGGCCAAACCCGACCGGGACACATAGGCTTCGGTCAATGTGGGGTGGTCGATCTTGTTTACCGCCTGGGCGATCACCTGCGACACGCACGAATCGTCAATGCGGGGCGCCTGGGAGACCGGGGCATCATAGCGACACACCGAAATCGCCTGTTCCTGCAGGGAATCAAGCACGATTCCGGCGCCGGAGCGCGAGTGGAGTGCGCTGTTATCATACTGGATTTCTGCCGACACAGTCTGGGTGGGGTCAGCCATCGCAGGCGCAGCATAGGCGACCCCTGCAATCGCTGCGGCGGCGATGAAGTAAGAGAGACGGGAAGATGGCATGGGAGGAAACCTTCTTGCAGTTGCGGCCGGTGGTGACCGTAAAGGCAGAATATGATTGTTGAATAAATTGTCAATCATTCAATCATCAATTTTTGTTTCAATCCTGCCGTGGCGGCACAAATTGCCGTCCGGGTGCGGCGCGGTATGCTCAGAGGGGAAAAGGGAATTGCCGCAAAGGCGACCGCTCAGGAGGAAACGCATCATGGATTTCAACATCCCGCAGGACATTGCCGATTATCTGACCGTGCTGGATCAGTTCATCGAAGACGAGATCAGGCCGCTCGAACAGCAGGACGACAATATCCGCTTCTTCGACCATCGCCGTGAATGGGCGCGCACCGATTTCGACAATGAGGGCCTGCCACGTCCCGAATGGGAGGAATTGCTCCGCGAAGCCAAGCGCCGCGCCGACAAGGCCGGGCATCTCCGCTATGCGCTGCCCAAGGAGTTCGGCGGCCAGGACGGCTCCAATCTCGGCATGGCGATCATTCGCGAGCATTTCGCCAAGCAGGGCCTCGGCCTGCACAATGACCTCCAGAACGAACATTCCATCGTCGGCAATTTCCCCCAGATCCTGATGTTACGGGACTTTGCCCGTCCGGATCAGAAGCATCTCGCCGACGATGCGCTCAACGGGAAATTTCTCGCCTGTTTCGGCCTGACCGAGCCGGACCACGGCTCCGACGCGACCCATATGGAAACCCGCGCCGTACGTCATAAGAAGGACGGCAAGGATGGCTGGCTGATCAATGGCGAGAAGATGTGGATCACCGGCATGCATGTCGCGACGCACATCATGCTGTTCTGCCGCACCAGCGGCGAGGATGGCGACGCGAAAGGCATCACCTGCCTGATCATCCCGGCGCGTGATCCCGGCGTAATCATCGAAGAATATATGTGGACCTTCAACATGCCGACGGACCATCCGCGCCTGACCATCAAGGATGTCTGGGTGCCGGAAGAGGCCGTCTTCGGCCCGCCGGAAGGGGGGCTCGCCCTGGCGCAGCATTTCGTCCACGAGAACCGCATCCGCCAGGCCGCGAGTTCGGTTGGCGCTGCGATCTACTGCATCAATGAGAGCGTGCAATATGCCCGCGAGCGCAAACCTTTCGGCAAGCCGCTCGCCACCAATCAGGCGATCCAGTTCCCGCTGGTGGAACTCGCCACCGAGGCCGAAATGCTACGCCTGCTGATCTTCAAGACGGC
>DHZF01000097.1:7840-10794 GCA_002414505.1 Hyphomonas sp. UBA5111
GCCTGGGAAATGGACCAGATGTCCAAGCCGGACGTCGCGATCCATCTCTCCGACAAGGTCTCCATGTGCAACTACCGGGCAAACCGGCTCTGCTGCAACGCGGCCGACCGGGCGATGCAGGTGCATGGTGGCATGGGCTATTCGCGCCACAAGCCGTTTGAGCACATCTACCGCCACCACCGCCGCTATCGCATCACCGAGGGTTCAGAAGAGATCCAGATGCGCAAGGTTGGTGGCTACCTCTTCGGCTTCATGGGCCCAGGCAAACACGGCCAGGCCAAGGGCGAAAAGGACGCGAAAGGCAAGAGCGCCGAACCGACCGATTTTGCGGTGCGGTAGGGCACAGCAGAAACTTCCCCTCGCGCGCGAATGGTTAATGATAGCGTAACTATCATTAGGCATTTCTCGTCTGATCCAGATTGAATCAGGCGGGAAGGGAGACGGGACATGTCTCTGCTCGAACGAGTAATTCGCGGCCATCGGTGCCGATCGACGCACCATTACATCGCGATGGACGCGCTGTCGCTCATTGCGTCCGATGAGGCGGAGCAGTGGAAGGATCTGTTCCTGGTCCACCACGAGCATCTGCTCGAAGGCGCCAAGGCACCGGATTCCAAATTCAAGGATTTCCGCAACCATGTCCTGCACATTTCCGAAGGGGAATGGGGCGGCGCGCCGGGCAAGGCGATGGAATGGTATGCGACGGCGGTCGATCACCTCCGCCGCAAGCAATGGAGCAAGGCCGCCTATGCGTTCGGCGTGCTGAGCCATTATTATGCCGATCCGATCCAGCCCTTCCATACCGGCCAGACCGAGGAAGAGGGCACCATGCACCGGGCGGTGGAGTGGAGCATCGCCAAATCCCGCGACAAGATTGATGGTCGCATCGAGACGCTCGGCTATCCGGATGTTCCGGTGCCGGAGGGCGCTGGCTTCGTCGCGGACATGGTGCGCAATGGCGCGCGCCTGTCGCATCCCCACTACCAGACCTTCATCGACCATTATGATCTCGACGTCGGCGTGAAGGACCCGCCGGCCGGTCTCGATGAGACCATGTTCGACGCCATTGTCGAACTGGTCGCCTATGCGACCGCAGGCTTTGGCGCGATCCTGTCACGTGCGATCGCGGAAGCCGCCGTCAGCCCGCCGAAGACCAATCTCACCCTCCAGGGCTATATTGAGACGCTGGACATTCCGCTGCGCTGGGTAACGGCGAAACTGTCGGATGCTGCCGACAAGCGCACTGTGACGAGGATGTACAAGGAATATCAGAAGACCGGTAAGGTCATCCGCACCCTGCCGGAAGACGACAAGGCGATCCGAAAGCTTCACGCCAGACAGGTGCTGCGCGTTCCGCTGAAAGAGCTGAACAAACAGGCGCTTGGCGCGATAGGCTCGAAGAACAAGGCAGTCGAGGAGCGCCTGCTGACCGCCCTGATCGAGGGCGAAGCCGAACTCAAGGCCGAGGACACTGCAGTCGAAGAGGCCGCACCAATCGCCGCGCCAGCAGAGCCGGTCGAGGCCGAAGCGCCGCAGGCGGAGGAAGCTCCCGCGCCGAAGAAGCAGGCGCCCCCCAGGGCCGAAGAGGTCCTGTTCGAACCGGAGCCCGAAGTAGAAACCGAGGCCGCTGCCCCCGTGCCGGTTGCGGATGATCTGGGCGACGAGTCCGGCGATATTGCCCGCCGCAGTCGCATCACCCGCGATTCTCCGGTCGTCGAGGCGCCGAGCATTGGCAAGAAGACGGCCAAGCGCCTGTCGCGCGCCGGCATCACCACGGTCGGTGACCTGCTGGATTGCGACACGGAAGAAACCGTCTTCCTGGTCGACGTGGCCTATATCGATGTCGACACGCTAAATGACTGGAAGGACCAGACCATTCTGATGATGGAAGTGCCGGGCCTGCGCGTGCACGACGCCCAGATCCTTGTCGGCGCGGGCATCCGCAATCGCAAGGAACTGGCCGAGGCGCCCGCACGCACCCTGTTCATGCTGGCGAGTGAATTCCTCCAGACCCCGCAGGGCGACCGCGTGATCCGCGACGATGACTACCTCGCCGAAGAGGAAGTCGAACAATGGATCGACTTGGCCAAGACGGGCTAGACACGATACCCGCAGGCTCACCCTGAGCGAAGTCGAAGGGCGAGCGCTGCCTTTTGCTAGAGCGGCGCAAACTCCGCCGTGAAGTGGCGCATCATCGGCGGCTCCTTCACGATCTTCAGGCCGCGAATGTCATCCTTGCGCTTGGCGAGTTCCTCGAACACTTCGACGATATAGTCCGCATGCGACTGGGTGTAGACGCGCCGCGGCATGGCAAGGCGCACAAGGTCCATTCGGGCCGGCTTTTCGGTGCCGTCCGGCTTGCGGCCGAACATCACCGTACCAATCTCGCAGCCCCGGATGCCGCCTTCCTCATACAGCGCGCAGGCGAGGGCATGGCCCGGATATTCCAGCGGCGGAATGTGTGACAGCCAGTCCCGCGCATCGATGAACACCGCATGGCCACCCGCCGGCTTCATCACCGGCACGCCCAACGCGTCCAGCCGTTCGGCAATATAGGCATTGGTGCGCACGCGGTAGCGCAGATAATCCTCATCCACGATCTCGGTCAGGCCCTGTGCTATGGCGTCGAGGTCGCGTCCGGCAAGGCCGCCATAGGTCGGGAAGCCCTCGGTCTGGATCAGCCTTGTGCGAGCCTGTTCGGCCAGTGCGTCATCATTCAGCGCGAGCCACCCACCGATATTGGCGAAGGCATCCTTCTTGGCGCTCATCGTCATACCATCGGCCACGTCGAACGTGTCGCGCACAATCTCCTTGATCGAGCGATCCTGCTGGCCGTCCTCGCGCAGCTTGATGAACCAGGCATTCTCGGCGAACCGGCAGCCATCGATGAAGAAGGGCTTGCCATGTGCATGGGCGATCTCGGCAGCGCCGCGAATATTGGCGAGGCTGACCGG
>DHZF01000120.1 GCA_002414505.1 Hyphomonas sp. UBA5111
AGATGGATGATCCTGAAACGATCAGACGGGTTCTGGCCGCAGCGGATTTGCCCGCGGAGGCCTTGATGGCCAAGGCGCAAGATTCCGGGATCAAGCAGGAATTGATGGACAACACCACAGCCTCTGTCGAGCGCGGCAATTTCGGTTCGCCCACCTTCTTCGTGAAGGACCGGATGTGGTTCGGCAAGGACAGGCTGCGCGACGTGGAAGAGGCGATCCTCGCGGCCAGGGCTGCCTGACAGGCCCTGTGCGTCGCAAACGAAAAAGCCCGCCCTCCCATGCGCCGGAGAGCGGGCTTTTGTGATGCCGTGGGGAAGGCGCGGGCCTAGTCGAGGCCGAGAGCGGCTTCGACCAGGGACCAGTCGACCAGCTTGAAGTTCTGGTCGACGCCGGAGGCTGGGTTGCCATCATCCTGCACGACGAGAATGCCTTTCGGGAAGCCCGGTAGCGGCGCGGAGTTCACATCGAGACCGTCCGTATGCGTCACCGCGTCGATGCTGCCATCGGCATTGGCGGTGACGGTGAACACGCCGCGCGGCGCATGGGGTGCTTTCAGATCATAGACGACGAACCGGTCGGCGGCCTGGGACGAGACAACGAGATAACCTTCGCCATTTTCGCCGGCCCAGATGTCCATGCCTTCGACATCAGCGACGAGGCCGTTCTGCGCGGCGATCGTGTCGACGCTGATTGGGGCCACGGTCCAGTCGGTCAGGTCGAGCTTCCAGACGCCATGCTCTTCCTCACCGAGGAAGACCTGGCCATTGGCCTCGTCAAAGACGCAGCCTTCGAGCTGAAGCTGGCCGAACTGTCCGACCTGGATCTCGGCGACCAGTTCCGGGCCTTCGCTGAGCATGTCGGTCTGAACGGACCAGATTTGGGCCATGCCATCCTTGTAGGTCGGCATGGCATAATAGGTGGTGCCGACCCGCCCGGCGCAGATACCATAGGGCTCGTCCTTGAGGGTAGGCGTGTCGCCGATATGGCTGACCGTGGCGGTGGCGGAATCGATGGTGAACCAGCTGATGGCATTGGTCTCGTCATTCGACGCCACGGCCACATCGCCGCGCAGATCGACATTGTTGACGCGGCCGACATCGAGGAATTGAAGCTCTTCGCCCGCAAGGTTGTAGACGTGGAGGCCTTCATCCTTGTTTGTGCCGAGGACCAGGCTGGCAGCAGGATTTGCGAGATTGACCCAGACGGCCGGATCGTCCGCCTTGTCGCCTGTGCCGGTCATGGGCGCGGTTTCGACGGCGGCTGGGATCGGGGCAGTGTCGATGGCGTAAATCTGCTGGACGGGCTCTGTGGCGCAGGCAGACAGAAGCAGGGCGGCGACGGGAAGATAGCGTTTCATGAACACTCCTCAGGGGCTGGAGCCAATTCGGTTCGGGCCGGTATTCCGTGTGCGCGCGGCAAGATCAAGGCTTCAGCGCGGATTTTCATATTTCTGCCACGTAGCAGAGAGTCCGGGCATGAAAAAAGCAGGCTGATTGGCCTGCTCTTTCCGAAAGTGACTCTGAGGAGCGTGGCTCAGCCACCGCTGCCGGGTGCGGCGGTGGACAATGAACGCTGCTGAGCGTCTCTGGCCATTCTTTCCCCTTCGGCTTCGTGACGTGCCCATTGTTCTGCGGTCATGCAGATCTTGCCCGGATAGACTTTGCCGGGGATCGGCACGCGCTCGCAAACCATGTCCGGATTATCGGAGGCATCGGCGATCGAGTACCCTTCTTTCTTCTTGAGGGCGCAGCCGGATACCGCGATCAGGGCGGCCAGGGCCAGTATTGGTGCTTTCATGAAAATTTCTCCCGCTAATTGCATCCTTCTAACAGGAAAAAGCCCGAGTGCATCCCCGAATGCAAGGAAAATGTGCCTAAACGATTGCTGGTGCACATGGATTTGCCTGAGCGCTGCCCGTTTACGCAAAAGCCGGGCGAGGATCGCTCCCCGCCCGGCTCTGGACTGTAAATCGGTTACCCAGCCTAGTAGGTCAGGCGGGCCCCGAAGACGTAACGGGCACCGTATTCGTCATACTGTGACAGGCGGCTTTCGGCGCCGTGATAATAGTATTCCGGCTCGTCGGTGAGGTTCTTTCCTTCGACATAGATCTGGAGGTTGTCGTTGACGTCATACTTGGCTGACGCTTCGACGCTGAGGTGATCGCTGGTGTAGCGGTCCAGATCGGCGCCGAACAATTCGTCGAGATAGTCATCGCGGAAATTGGCCGAGATGCGCAGATCCCACGGGCCCTTGTCATAGCCGATGGAGGCGTTCCAGATGAGGTCGTTCTGCTTGAGCAGCGGCACGTCGCGGGTCTGGGCCACATCCTCTTCGTCCGGAACGGACGCTTCGGATTCAACGATGGTGACGTTGGCGGAGGCGAGGAAGCCCTCCCAGAAGCCGCCCAGGAAATCGAGTTGCTGGACATAGTTGAGTTCGAGGCCCTGCACCGTGGCGGTCTCGCCATTGATGTAGGTCGCGACTTCTTCGATGTCCGCACCGGCATCGCCGAGGAAGCCCAGATCGATGGAGCCTGGCAGCTGGTCGATGTCATAGGTCGCGCCGAAAATCGGGTTGCGGATGTCCTTGTAGAACACGCCGGCCGACAGGACCGACAGCTTGGTCGGGTAGTATTCGATCGACAGGTCGAAATTGTTGGCCTCGTACGGGTCGAGGTTGGGGTTGCCCATTTCAACTTCGTCGCGGTCATCATTCATGGCTGCTGTCGGACGCATCTCGCCGAAGGCCGGACGCACCAGCGAGGCATAATAGGCGGCGCGGCCGACGACATTGTCGGAGAAGGCATATTTCAGGTTCAGGCTCGGCAGGACGTGGACATATTCATCGTCGAACTGCCGTGTGCCGACCTGGTCCGGATCGCCGCCTTCATAGAAGACGTTGCCCGTGGTCGAAATGTCGGTGGCTTCGATACGCGCCCCGGCAACGACAGTGAGGTCGTTGATCTGGAAGGTGCCCATGCCGTAGCCGGCGATGATCATCTCGTCGATCGTGTAGTCTTCGGCGAGGCTGTCGAAATTCGTGCCGTCCTCGTCCAGCTCATCGGCGGTGAACGTGCCGCGCAGGGCCCGGGTCAGGCCGGCACTCGGCCATTCGAACATCGGGTTGTTCATGCGCCAGCCGGAGATCTGGCTGTTGGCATTGATGTAATCGGTCAGGGCGACATCGTCGCGTTCCCAGATGAAGAGGTTCTGGTCACGGACCTTTTCGCGGTCGCGGACCTTCACACCCATTTTCCAGGTCACCGGCGTATTGCCGAGCACGGTGTCATTGGTCACGTCGAGCTTGTAGGCCCATTCGGTGTCTTCGTTGACCGTGAATTCCTGCTCGTAGGCGTCCATCTCATAATTGGCCGGGTCATACAGGAAATCGATGCCAGCGCCGGACAGGCGGGGCTTTTTCGGGTCTGAATTGTCCCAGACGATGATGCCGGCGCCTTCCATGTCATCGGAGCGGAAGGCCACGTCGTGATTGTTGGAATCGTCTTCTTCGGCATAGGCGTAGGAGACTTCGTAATCGAGGGTCCAGTTGCCGGCGAAGGTCTTGCCGCCGAGGGCATAGGTCTGGATCTTGCGGGTCTCTTCGCGCTGGCGGACTTCGACGTCGGCTTCGGCATAGTCGAACGCGAAGCCTTCAGGCGTCAGCGACGGATCTTCCTCGTCGAGGCTGCGGAATTCGAACTTGTTGCGGACTTCGTCATCCGTGTATTCGTTGAGCAGCGTGCGCAGGTAGAGCTCGGTGTTCTCGGTCATGCGGTAGTCGACATTGAAGACGAAGCCGAGGCGTTCGCGCGTCAGGTCGTACCAGCGCATTTCATAATCATCTTCCGGGACGAAGACGCCCAGATCGTCATTGAAGCCCCAGCCGCCGGTTTCGTTGTTGTGGGCCTGAATGCCGAGGCTCTG